>CAIWDF010000173.1 GCA_903911435.1 uncultured Bacteroidota bacterium | reverse complement strand
TTTAGGATTTGGCAATTGTTCTATTATTCAGTTGTTCGAACAAACGAACATCTGAACATTCGAACAAAAGAATATGGAAGTGTCGCAATTCATAAAGCTACTGCATCAAGGTTAGGGATTTCTCACTACGTTCGAAATGACAAGCCTGTGGTGGTGGATAAAGGAACAAAGAAAGGCGGCCTTGCCGCCTTTCTTTGTTCCCTCCCTTATATATGCTGGGTCATCCTATTTCATGCCTCCTTCGGTTAGCCACTGCAAAAGTAAATGTCAATGCAATACATTTTCAACTTTTCCAACTAGATGCAGAATTTCCTCTACAGCCCTTTAGAATCAACCCAAAACAATCGAAACCCCCCATCAACCACCTATAAATAGTACAATCGGGCCGAATTGCCATGCACAGAAAAGTCTTTTTCGAACAAATCAGTGGTCTCGCGACCGAAATCGAACCTCCGCAAAGGCGCATAGAAAAAAATCTAATTGACGATCTTCATTTTCCTCAATTCTCAAATTCAATAGTTGGTAGTAAATATCGACTATGCATTATAAAAAAATGAAATAAATCAGGTATGGCTTTTTGATTAAAAGAATAAATTAATTTTGTAAAATATGTTTAATTGAAATTTTTATAGTAACACAATGGAAATAAAAAAAACGATTTTCGTAGCAACCTTATTGTTATGGGCTACAACAGCCATGGCACAGTTTAACAGCAATTGGGCTAACGCCATTGGAGTTGATAACTTTCCGGATGAAGGGAACTCTGTAAAATGTGATGCAACTGGCAACGTATACATTGCGGGTGATTTTGCAGGTATAAATGTTGATTTTGGTGGAGCTCATCTAAATTCATCTCATGGCGCACAGGATATATTTTTTGCCAAGTACAATTCAAACGGTGTCTGTCAATGGGCACATGGTATTGGAGGAGGTACTGATGATGTGGGCGAAAGCATTGCCATTGATGCATCAGGCAATGTATTTATCTGCGGTCATTTTACCAGCGACACGGTTGATTTTGACCCAGGTGTTGGAGTTGCCAACCTTACAACTAGCGGTAATTGGACTATTTTTGTTGCCAAATACGATATGAACGGAAACTATTTATGGGCTTTTGAAATTCCTAGCCCTGGAGGTCCTTGCGATGCTCACTCGTTAGCTTTAGATAATTCAGGCAATGTGTTTGTTACCGGCTTTTTTCAGCTCACCTGCAATTTCGACCCAGCAGGCACCGCTAATGTAACTTCAAATGGAGGGTATGATATTTTCTTTGCTAAATATACTAACAATGGAACCTTTCAGTGGGTAAAAAATTTCGGTTCGGCTGGTATTGGAACCATACAGGATGCATATTCTATTGCACTTGATGCAGCAGGAAATATTTTTCTAACAGGATATATTACAGGAACATCAAATTTAGACCCAGCAGGTACCCATAATTTTACATCGAATGGAGCGGGAGATATTTTTATTGCCAAGTACAATAGTTCGGGTATTTATCAATGGGCTGGTACCTTTGGAAGCACCACTGCTTACGATGAACAGGGTATGGGTATATGTACTGATATATCGGGCAATGTATACATTACTGGTAGTTTTTGTGGCACCTCCGATTTTGATATATCTCCTGTTTCAACATATAATATAACGCCTGTGGCTGTTGGCGATATTTTTATTGCTAAATACAACAGCAGCGGTGTATTGCAGTGGGCTAACGATATTGGTGGATGTGGAGGAATACAGGGCAATGGAATTGCCACAAACAATTCAGCAGTTTATGTTACTGGATATTATCAATGCAATCCCGATTTTGATCCTAGTGCTTCTGTTGTAACACCTTCCTGGTTTGGAGGGTATGATATGTTTTTGGCATCATACAATGTTTCGAACGGAAATTTAATCGATTTGAATGGAATGGGTGATGTATCAGGTGATATGGGCAATGCAATTGCCATTGATAATTATACAGGTGCGGTGGTTCTTACTGGTTATTTCAGCCAAACGGTAGACTTTAATCCAACAGGCCCATCGCTTTTTTTAACATCAGCAGGTAATAGTCAAGATGTTTTTCTCGCAAAATACAATGGTTCCGATCCATTATCAGTTGAAACTTTTTCGGCTTCGATTACACAGAATAAAATAAGTGTTTATCCTAACCCTTCTTCTGATTTTATCAGTTATGATGTTTTAATGAGTGCTGGTGACCTTATTACCAACCGAATATTTGATGGTACAGGTAAAAAAGTAATGCAAACTGAAATTTTTGGAGCAAGTGGTAAAAATAATATAAAGCTTGATTTAACGTCACTTTCAAACGGCATTTATCTTTTAATGGTGAATAATAAGTCAGAACAAAAACAGGTGAAATTTATTAAACAATAATTCTCTGTCGAGTATCATTAATGTATTTTCACAATCGCTCACGTGACAGATGCCAATGGGTTTACCAAACAAGTAAATACTAATCAGTTTATATATTATAATTTCGATTACAAAAACACTCCTGTCAGCATTTCTGCCGACAGGAGTGTTTTATTGTCGACTGGTGTTGAATTAGCACATAAAGTAATCTAAATGAAAATTTGCTTTCACATCTGCTTAGTCTACTCTTCTACATTCGATTTGTTTTTCTGTTGCATTAGCAATGAATAGGCGCCTTTAATTACAATATTGGTAAATGATATATTTCTGAGATTAGAAGAACTAATTGCTGTGAAATTGTTTTGCGAAATTCCTTTTGTTACTTCCACCAATTCAAAGTGGTTTACATCAGTTCTTACAAACACATAATCTTTGCCTTCGAAGTTCACTAAAGCCTCCTCATTGATGGAAGATATACTGTCATTTTTTATTTCAATATCAGCATTCATATACATCCCAGGAAATAGCGATTTGTCATAATCTTCAAAATGGCAATGTACATCAGCTGTTCGGTCGGCAGATAAATCTTGACTTATCAAAATAATTTCACAGGGATGTTTTTTGTAGGGTTCGCTGTTGTTGTAGGCAAGCAACTTCTGCCCTATATTCAGTTTGTCCAAATCCTTTTCAAACACTTGTAAATTCAAATGAATGTCGGTAGGATTGATTAGTTCGAACAACACATCGGAAGGGGTAACATATTTACCAATGTTAACATTCACCTTTGACACAAAACCATCGATAGACGAATAAAGATTTACACTTCTTGATAAATTATTCTCACTAAGTGTTTCTGGATTAATATTTATGAGTTTAAGTTTTTCGGCTAATGCGCTCATTGCTATACGCTGTGTTTTAAAATCCATATCCGTTTGTTGATAGATTTTATCGCTACTTGCTTTGCTTTTGTTCAATTCTTTTTGGCGGTTATACTCACCTTCAAGAAATGTTAATTTTGCTTTGGCCGACAAATATTCTTGCTGCAATTGAATATATTGTTGGTCTTCGAGGGTGGCAATCACTTCTCCCTTTTTGATGTGCATGCCTGGCAATAAGTTGGTTGATTTTAAATATCCGCCCAACGGCATGCTTACCGAAACCAAATTCTGTGGTGGCACATCAATCTTTCCATTCAGCTTAATGGTGCTGCAAATGCTCCTTTTTTCTATCTTACCTGTTATGATGTTTGCACTCTTTATCTGTGCATCGGTAAGCACTACAGAGTGGTTATTTAAAACATACACTTGTTTTTCATCCTTCATTTTTGTTCCCGAACAAGACGAGAATAGAAGAATTGTTATTATTATTATTCCTATATTTTTCATTTTTATATTATTTATTGTTTAAGTAATTAATTTGAATTATTGTTTCGTTGAGATTTTTTATGGCATCCACATATTCCGATTGAATGCTTATTGCCTGATTGGTGAGCATCACCCATTCTAGATAGTTTATTTCGCCATTAACAAACTGTTTGTTTGACGTTTCAAATATTACCGAAGCGTTTTTAAGTGCTGTTTTCTCAAAATAGTTCACATTTTTAAAACTTGTTTGATACCTGCTTATAGCCGACTTGTATTCGGTTTGTAGTCCTTTTAATTCCTGCAAATAGTTATTATCCAAAATATCCTTGTTTATTTTCGACATGTTTATTTTGGCTTTTTGAGCACCAAAAAACAATGGAATGCCAATACCTAGCTGATAGGAATTAAATCGGGATGAAGCACCATAATAAATGTTATCGGCACTAGTACCTTTCATGCTCATATTGTAGTATCCAACATTAATATCGGGCAACAATCTAGCTTTTTCTAACTTTTGATTGATGTTTGATACCGCTTTTTGCTGTTCCATAATTTTAATGGATGGATGTTGCATCACCAAATTCGAATCGAGTGTGATATCGTTTATCTTTGGAGAAGATACTGATGGAACGAAGTAAGTAGAAGTATTGAGCACAAGTTTAAACTGAAGCTGTATCAAGTCTAAATCTTCCATCACTTGCCTTAGTTGCCTTGTTACATTAGCTCGTTGTGTTTCGGCAGTTATCTTTTCAAGTACATTGCTTTCGCCACTTTCGAGTCGGAGAATGGCTTTATCTAAAAATACGCTATAGATACTGTCATTCTTTTCAAGTAATTTTTCTTTCTCTATTAGATATTGATAGGTGTAGAACACCTGGCGTACCAACTTTTTTATTTCAGTTTCCTTTAACGAAACACCTAGTAAAGAAGTTTTCCATTCCTCGCTCAGCAATTGTTTTTGTTTAACATACACGATAGGGAAGTTGAAAGCTTGTGAAATACCTATTCGGTTATCATAATAACTACTATTCATCTGACCATATTCGCCCATTAAATTGGTTTGAGGAACGGATACAGCCGTTTTAATCACCTTTTGTTGATATTCGGCCTTGAGCTTTTCGCTTTTCACTGATAGATTGTTTTTTAAAGCCGAATCAATAGCGGTTTGAAGCTGAATAGGAATCTGAGCACTGGCAGTACTACCGATGCCACATAAAAGTAGAAGTGAGGCGGCAACAACTTTTGTATTGGGTTTTGTTTTCACCCCTTTTTCGAAAAGCATGTATAAGATTGGCAAAACAAACAGGGTTAATAGAGTAGCTATCATTAATCCACCAATAACTACTGTAGCCAATGGCCGTTGTACTTCGGCACCAGCTCCGCTGCTTATTGCCATAGGCATAAAACCGAATGATGCCACCAAGGCAGTCATGAGTACAGGACGCAATTTTATCTTGGTACCCATCAATACGATTCTTCGCGAATCGTTCCATCCTTCGTCCTTTAGTCTATTAAATTCGGCAATGAGTACAATACCATTTAACACCGCTACCCCGAAAAGGGCTATAAAACCTACTCCAGCTGAAATGCTGAATGGCATACCCCGAAGCGCAAGGGCAAATATGCCACCAACAGCCGACAGCGGAATGGCGGAATAGATTAATAATCCTTGCTTGATGGAATTGAACGAAAAATAGAGCAACAAAAAGATGAGCAATAGGGATATGGGCACAGCTATGCTTAATCTTGCTTTTGCCGCATTCAGGTTTTCAAATGCCCCTCCATAAGTGATGTAATACCCTGCCGGAAGTTTTATGTTTGTGTCCACTTTTTTCTGTAACTCTTCCACAATCGACTGTACATCTCGTCCGCGGACATTAAACCCAACCACAATTCTTCTTTTTGCATCCTCGCGCTGAATTTGATTTGGCCCTTCTTTTAAGTCTACATTAGCCAACTGATATAAGGGCAATTGCGTGCCGGCAGCGGTAGGAACCAATAAATTGCGAACATCTTCAATGTTCTTTCGTTGATTTCCTTCCAAACGAACTACCATATCAAATCTTTTTTCGCCTTCGAACACATAGCCAGTAGATTGACCGGCAAGACCTGTGTTCACAATATTATTTATAGTGTTGATAGATAATCCGTACTGTGCTATTGCTGCCCGGTTATAATTAATAATAATTTGAGGCATACCACTTACAGGTTCTACATATAAGCTTTTGGTACCTTCAACAGTAGCCGACAGCGCGCCTAGTTTTTCGGCATAATGAGCAAGTGTATCCATATTTTCTCCGAATATTTTGCATACCACATCCTGCTTTGCACCGGTCATTAGTTCATTAAATCGCATTTGAACTGGAAACTGAAAGCTGGTGCTAACACCAGGAACGGAGGCTACTGCAGCGCTCATTTTTTCGGAAAGTTCGGGAAATGATTTTGCAGATGTCCATTCTTTTTTATCTTTCAGTATTATCATCATATCGGCTGCTTCCATTGGCATTGGGTCGGTAGGTATTTCGCCACTACCAATTTTTGTAACTACCTGTTCCACTTCCGGAAACTGTGTTTTTAATATATGAGCTGCTTTTTGTGTATTTTCGATGGTGGTGTTGAGATTACTGCCGGGCAGTATGCGTGTTTCTACGGCAAAATCTCCTTCTTCTAATGCAGGAATAAATTCGCCACCCATGCCCGACAAAACAAGGATAGAAACCGCAAATAAACTCAAAGCGATGGATATGGTGGTTTTCGGAAACTTTATAACTCTTTCGAGCAGGTGTTGATAGTGTCGCTCAAGGTATTCCATCATTTTATCGGCATAGGTTTTTTTATGAGATATTTTTTTACTCATTATCAAAGCACTCATCATTGGGATATAAGTTATGGAAAGAAGGAAAGCGCCCAGCAAAGCAAAAGCAACGGTTTGGGCCATAGGGATGAACATTTTTCCTTCGATACCTTGCAATGCAAAGGTGGGTAGGTACACGATGAGAATAATGATTTGACCGAAAACCACACTGCGTGCCATCTTTTTGGACGAGCCCGATACTTCTTTGTCCATCTGTTTTTGAGTAAGCTCATTGGTATGTGCGAAATGTTTGCTATGTGTAAGTTGATGCAGCACTGCTTCGACAATAAATACGGCACCATCGACAATCAATCCAAAGTCGAGTGCGCCCAGGCTCATCAGGTTGCCTATTACTCCAAAAACGTTCATCATGATTACAGCAAACAGCATGGCTAAGGGTATAACCGATGCCACCAGAAACCCTGCCCGCAAATTGCCGAGAAATAAAATGAGTACGAACAAAACAATCAATGCTCCTTCGGTAAGGTTGGTTTGAACGGTGCCTATGGCATTGTTTACCATCTTGGTTCGGTCGAGGAAGGGTTCTAACACCACACCTTCGGGCAATGACTTCTGAATTAAGGCTACACGTTCCTTGATATTTTTGATTACCTCACTGCTATTGGCTCCTTTCAGCATCATGATAACTGCACCAGCCACTTCACCTTCATCGTTGTAGCACATGGCACCATAGCGTGTAGCAAATCCAAATCGAACATCGGCCACATCTCTAATTAGCACTGGAGTTCCGGCAGAGGTGTTTCTAATAAATATTGATTTTATATCATCAATACTGCCTGCCAATCCTTCGCTGCGAATGTACAATACGGTTGGTCCTTTCTCTATATAAGCACCTCCTGTGTTTTGGTTGTTGTCTTCGAGTGCTTTAAACACATCGCTGATAGTGATGTTGGCCGATTTTAATTTATCAGCATTAATAGCTATTTCGTATTGTTTCAGTTTGCCTCCAAAGCTGCTTACATCGGCTACTCCTTTCACACCGAGCAATTGCCTGCGTACCATCCAGTCTTGTATGGTACGTAGTTCCATGGCATCGTATTTTTTTTCGTATCCTGGTTTGGCTCTTACGGTGTATTGATAGATTTCGCCTAGTCCGGTGGTTACGGGTCCCATCGACACATTGCCAACCCCTTGAGGCAAATCGGCTTGTACTTGTTGCAAGCGTTCGGCTACTTGCTGACGCGCCCAATACACATCTACCCCATCTTCGAACACAATGGTAACGAGCGATAATCCAAAGCGCGAGAAGCTTCGTATTTCCTTTAGCCCCGATATATTGCTATTGGCAAGTTCGATGGGAAAAGTGATGAGGCGCTCGATATCTGTGGCTCCGAACGATGGTGCAACGGTTATTACTTGTACCTGATTATTAGTGATGTCGGGTACGGCATCTATGGGCAGCTTTGTGGTTTGGTAAGCGCCATAACCGATAAGAACGATTAAAAAAAGCCCTATTATGAGTTTATTCCGTATGGAAAACTCAATAATTTTATTCAACATAAGATTATTGTTTTATTAATTAATAATTGAAAATGGATTGTTTAGAATCGCTCAACTGCGAGTAGCGGTTGAACGGTTCGGAAATTCAAAAAATAATTAACAGAATTTAGGCGGTTGCCAGATGTTGGAAAGGTAAGCCGATGATAAAAACGATTCGGAATAATGTAGGTAAGAGGTGCTACTTGTGTCGGCAGGTTTCGAAGAAATGGTGGTGGAATAATGATGAACGTATGCTAAAACGGAAGAAACCGAACCGTCATACGATTTAAAAGGCAATTTCATATCCTTGTCTTTGTCACCATCGTTGGCAGCATCATCGGTATAATGTTCGAGTAGAAAGGATGCAATGGTTAGCGTTTTTTCCTTGGCTTTGTGTTCCGAAAAATGGTGTATGAGGTTAGGGAATTTAAGCAATTGCCTAAATTCGGTTAACGAAATAAGATATACAACAAGTAAGGAAATGACCCAAAAGTTTCTCACGGCTGCGAAATTACAGAATAATTTTATTTCTGATTTTAAATGGCGCAACTATTAGTCTATTTCAATTGTTAATTTGTCGAATAGTTTTAAGTGAATTCTGTATCATGAAGGGTAATTAGGGCGAGAGGTTTGCCACTAAGACACTAAGAAAAAATTCTAATTACGAAGTCTGAATTACGAAGCCTCTCCTATCTCCCTTTATACCCTCACTCCCATCACCAATATATCATCTATCTGCTCCACTTCCTTACGGTATTCGTTGATAAATTTATCTAAGGCTGTCCCTTGTTCTGGCAGAGTTTGGTTTTGAAGCGATAGTACTACTTCCTTAAATCGTTTTTTGGTGAGTTTTTTTTCTCCGTTGTCGCCTCCAAATTGGTCGGCAAAACCGTCAGTGAATAGGTAGATGGTATCGCCTTTGTTTACCTTGAAACGATGGTTGGTAAATGGTTTGCTATCTTCATTCATACCGATGGGTTGTTTGTCGGCTCGAATCTCTTCTAGTTGTTGGTTGTTAGTTGTTGGTTGTTGGTTGTTACGTACTATCCATAATGGATTGTTTGCACCAGCCCATTGCAATTCCATGGTTTCGAGGTTGAGGCTTGCCAACGAAATATCCATTCCATCTTTTATGCTTTCTTCGCTTTTCGAGAAATTTTCAATTACTATTTCGGCTGTTTTATCAAGTATGGCGGCTGGTTGTGTTAAACCAAATTCTCTTACTGCTCTATTGAGTGCATTATGACATACTACCGAAACCATTGCCCCGGGTACTCCATGACCAGTGCAATCGCAGGCGGCAAACAAGATGGTTGTTTGTTGTTTGTTGTTAGTTGTTGGTTCAACCGTTTCCATCCAATAAAAATCGCCTGCTACAATGTCTTTGGGCTTGTAGAGTATGAATGAGTTTTCGAGGTATTGTTTTACTAGTTTTTGTGGAGGTAATATGGCAGTCTGTATACGCAGAGCATATTCAATGCTATCGAGTATTTCGCGTTGTTTTTCTTCTACCATTTCTTTTTGACGTTGTGTTTCTTTTTCTTTTAGAACAATAATTTTGTTTTGTTTGTTTCGAATGCGAAGCGAACGAAACACAAAGCCTGCAAACACTAATACAAGCAATAAGCCTAAACAAACAAAAATAATAATAAGCTTTTGTTTTTTGTTTTCTACTTCCGCTATTGCTTTTATTTTGTCTTCTTCGGCTTTTGCTTTTGCTTTTAGTTCTGCTTCCTTTTTATCCATATCAAATTTGGATTGCAGGTCTCCCATCTTTTTTTTATTCTCATCACTAAAAATACTATCGTGCAATTCTTTTGATTTTCTGTAATAATCAAGTGATGTTTTATAATCTTTTAATCCTTCATACGATTTGGATAATATCTCATATGCTGAAATATAAACATCAAGACTTAGTTTTTTTTCTTTGACAATATCAATGCATTTATTTACATATTTTATTGCTGTTTTATAATCTTTTTCTTTATTGTATAAACCTGCAATTGCAAGGTGAGTGCCTGCAAATGGTGTGAAATAAAATGGATTGGTATTATTAGCCAAATATTCAAATTGTTTTATTCCATTGAATAAACACTTTTTTGCTTTTTTATAATTCCCTTGCGACAAATAAATATTTCCCATATTAACATTACAGGCTGCCATGATGTCGGATTTATCTGTTGTATCTGTCATGTTTATTGCCTTATTGTAATACATCAGTGCTTTAGACGAATCTGTAATAGGATCATAAGTAGTGCCTGTCATTACCAAACAGGCTGCTTTTATAAATTTATAATCTTTGCGTTTTATATTTTTATCACATTCAGTATTGGAAAGCAAATAATATTCACGTGCTTTTTCAGGGTTTCCTATAGAGCCATAAATACTGGCTACTCTGAAATAGGTATCTATTAAAAGATTAAATGGATAATTTTTGCTGATAAAGTTTAAACTTTTCAAACTATAATCTAATGCCTTCGCATAATTTGAAGCATTAATATATAGTTTCACTATATTATTGTAGCTATCCATAATGGATGTACTATCTTTTAGTTCAATAGCTACGGTCTTTTCTAAATCATAATATTCTACAGCTTTTTCAATTTGAGAATTTGACTTGTAAGCATTTCCAATATTACTGTATTCATCTTTCAATCTTTTCTTTAGGCCAAGTTCTTTATCTGTTTTTACAGCATTATTATAGTTATCGATAGCAGCTGTTAAATTCTGTTTGTATTTATATCCTTCACCTAATCTTCTATAGCTTTTGGCAATGCCTAATTTAAAATCGAGATGTTGTGATAACTGCAGCGCTTTATTACCATACAGCACTGCACTATCTCCATTTGCTTTATTCTTGCAGTATTCCAGCGATAAATTTATGAATGCATTTGCTCTTGTGGTATCTTCTTTGCAGGTTTTTAATACCGATCTTAAACTATCGATATTATGTTTATTCTGTGCATAAACAGGACTTAGCAAAAAGCTAATACAGACGAATAGAAATGTTATGCGTTTCAATATGTAGGTGTGGGGTTAATAATTAATGTTATCAAAAGGCAACATTACTCCTTTTTTTTATTTCTGTTTTGAATAATGGTAATAACGGTTATTAGCAAACAAGTAATGCCAACTATCAAATTTGTTTTTGAGTTCTCTTTCCAAGCAAAAAAGAGATTCAAAACGGTTGCTACAACTAAAATAATGAGCAAGTTTTTTTTGTACTTACCTTCTGATGTTTTATTGTTCATAATATTTATTGGCTTTTAGTTGCTGTTACAAAATTAATATTATTTCTTATTCACCACTCAGGAACTAAGGTTCATAATAAGGCAGTAGGTTTTTTCACCACTAAGACACGAAGGCACTAAGGTTCACTAAGGCATATTCGTAAATTCGTAAGATTCGTATTTCGTAAAGCTAATTATCATAATACTTTGTACTTAATACTTCATCATAATACTTAATACTTCATCATAATACATTGTACTTAATACATTGTACTTTTTATAACCTTCTTCCTCACTACTCCCTTCTCCGTTTCTACTTCTACAAAGTAAACCCCAGCCTTCCACGTGCTAATATCTATTGCCTTTTGGCTATTCGCTATTCGCTCTAGCCTTAGCACTTCTTCACCTAAAATATTATATATATGTATGGAATTAATTCTTAATTGTGAATTCTCAATTGTGATTTCATTAGTTGCTGGGTTGGGGATTATGTTTATTGTTGCTTCGGATAGTTCGTCCACTCCATCATACGTACAATCTACAACACTTACATCGTCTATGTAGTAATAAGGTGCATATATACCACCTGTGTTTACAACTGTTGTGTCGCTGTTGGCATCATCCAAAAAATTACCTATGGTAATGTAATTCTCTCCACCTGTAGCTATAAAGATTCCTGATACTTTGGTCCATCCTATTTTATCTGTTAATGGATTGGTGAGGAAATTGTTACTTAGTTGAGGAGATAAACTGAACAAATTGTTAGTAGTTACAATCATAGTATCTGAAAAATAAACACCAATATTATTACAGGCATACTTGCCAATATCACCCATGCTAACATAAAATTCTGTACAATATTTATGGAGTGGTTTTAATGTTGAATCTAGTTTGACTTGTGCGTACTCTCTTACATTAGCACCAAATCCATAGTTATAAAAACCGGCATATGCGTTTCCTGTCCTCGCAAATTGATAACCAGCTCCATTGCTTGGTACTCCAACTGGTCCATTCGCACAAATATTATAATAATCGGAGGTTCCAATTTGTGTCCAATTTCTTGCGTAATTTAAATATCCAGGTCCGATGGGACAATGTATCGTGTCTTCAAAAGAAGGATTAGGTACAAGATTTACTTGCGCGAACGAATGGGTTTGAATTAAAACCAAAAACAGTATTGCTTGTTTTATTTTTTTCATTCTTATTAGTTAATATTTGCCACAAAGGCTCGAAGACACAAAGGCTCGCAAATCCTAAATCTCAAATCCTAAATCCTGTTATCATAATACTTTGTACTTAATTCTTCATCATAATACTTTGTACTTAATACTTTGTACTTAACCAAGCTACAAATATAATAAATTTCGATATGCGGCTAACAATTTGAGCGGGTGATGTATTTCATTGTTCGAAATGGAGGTTCTCATTAATTTTATCCTATCGATTGGCTTGTGGGGAAGGATCATTTTTTTCTTAAAAAACCAGATTATATGCATGTATCGCAGGGTAGACTTACCGCTCGGCTGGACCATGGGGCCGCGAGTGAACGATAAATTGTATCGCGAAGCTTGGCTAACACTGTTGGTAGACGGGGTTCGTAAGGAGGTGATGTGGACTACCATTATGCGCATTGTGGGCGACCACGAAAGTGCTGTAGTGTATTTGGCCAATGGTGGCGCATTATCGAGTGGGTATCGGCTCAATCATTTCTGCCCACTGTTGCCTATGGCTTACTTCGGCAGGTATAGCAAACCTTGTATCCTCAACCTTACTTATGTTACTGATTACACCAAAGGCTCGCCTTGGCAAGCCATCATGCCTGCCAACATGCTGCCCCATGCGCCTTTGCGGAGGTTCGATTTGGGTCGCGAGTCCACCGATTTGTTCGAAAAAGACTTTTCTGTGCATGGCAATTCGGCCCGATTGTACTATTAATAGGTGGTTGATGGGGGGTTTCGATTGTTTTGGGTTGATTCTAGTGGGCTGTAGAGGAAATTCTGCATTTGGTCAGAAAAGTTGAAAATGAATTGCGTTGCCATTTACTTTTGCAGTGGCTAACCGAAGGAAGCATGAAATAGAATAATTGTCTACCTCCATATAAAGCCCTTGCCGAGGCAAGTTTTTAAGTTCTTTGCAATACCGAAAATAAAGTGAATACAACAGGTGATGATGAGTTTTTGGCATTTGTTCATGAGATTGCATCTCTTGAACAAAGGATTCAATCTCTTGAACAAAGGATGTCATCTCTTGAACAAAGGATGCCATCTCTTGAACAAAAGATACCATCTCTTGAACAAAGGATACCATCTCTTGAACAAAGGATACCATCTCTTGAACAAAGGGTGCCATCTCTTGAACAAAGGATGCCATCTCTTGAACAAAGGATACCACCTCTTGAACAAAGGATGCCATCTCTTGAACAAAGGATACCATCTCTTGAACAAAGGATACCATCTCTTGAACAAAGGATGCCATCTCTTGAACAAGAGCTGTAAAAGGCTATCAAAAACTACATAATACACGTTTTCAGTAAATTATATTTTCGGGAAAATAAAAATTAAGCGATAAAAAGAGAAATTCCGAGCAATTGGGACCAGTAAATAACAAATAATAATAACAAATAAATTATAGAAATCATGATGATACTATCAGAAAAATTATTGAAGTTTCATTTCTTTTACAAAGGATTTGTAGCTTACATTGTAGCTAATGCTACCGATTTATTAATCAGTCCCGAACAAGTAACTTTGCTTTCGGCTAATTGGGCCGATTGGGAAATAAAGTTTAAGGCCTATACCACGCCCGACACTTATGGTTCGGTTTCCACCTCCGACATCAACGATGCCTACGAAACCTATGCCCCAAGGGCCGAAACCATCAGAATTCAAATACGCGACAACGCAGACATAGTGCTCAGCGGTGCCGCCAAAATAAATTTGAACATCAAACCTTTAGATAAAAAACCTTCAAAAAGATTACCACCCGACTTTGCTCCTTCTATTGGTTTAGTAAAAGTAGGAAATTTATCAGTCGACCTATTTGTGATGGACCCTAACCACCCAAGCAAAAAAGCCAAACCCGATGGAGCAAAGTTTATAGGGTCGATGGTGGCATTTACAGGCTCCGATGCTCCACCACCCGCACTCGATGCGTATACCACCCGTGTACCCGAAGGAAAAACCAACTTTTCCATCCTCTATTCGTCCGACAAAATAGGCAAGAAAATGTGGATAATATGCTACTACATGAGCCCAACCGGCAAACCAAGCCCTCTAAGCGCACCGCTGGGAGTAGTTTTGGTTTAGTTGTTGGTTGTTAGTTGTTGGTTGTTGGTAGGCAGTTAATAGCCAATAGCGAATAGGCAATTGGACAGTAGGCAATAGCCAATAGCGAATAGGCAATTGGACAGTAGGCAATAGCCAATAGCGAATAGGCAATTGGACAGTAGGCAATAGCGAATAGCGAATAGGCAATAGAAAGCAACTAAAAAAGCTCCTTGCAGAAATGTGAGGGGCTTTTTTATTGCGACACTTCCATATTCTATTGTTCGAATGTTCAGATGTTCGTTTGTTCGAACAATTGAACAACTGAACAATTACCATTCTGCCAAATTGGATGAGATTCCTCGCTGCGCTCGGAATGACCCAGCATATATGAGGGAGGGAAACAAGAAAGGCGGCCTTGCCGCCTTTCTTGTTTCCTTTATCCACCACCACAGGCTTGTCATTTCGAACGTAGTGAGAAATCTCATTTTAGTGAATAGCCAATAGCGAATAGGCAATTGGACAGTAGGCAATAGCCAATAGCGAATAGGCATTAGAAAAATCCCTGAGCAGAAATGTGAGGGGCTTTTTTATTGCGACACTTCCATATTCTATTGTTCGAATGTTCAGATGTTCGTTTGTTCGAACAATTGAATAATTGAACAACTGAACAATTACCATTCTGCAAAATTGGATGAGATTCCTCGCTGCGCTCGGAATGACAGGCTATATTTATTAAGGGAGGGAAAAAAGAAAGGCGGCAAAGCCGCCTTTCTTTTTTCTTTT
>CAIWDF010000172.1 GCA_903911435.1 uncultured Bacteroidota bacterium | reverse complement strand
CTAACAAGAGTAATGATTATCCTGACTAGAATCGCGATTATCCTAACATGAATAACCATTATCCTTAAATGAATAATGAATATTCTTAAAAAGGGCAAAAAAAATCCCGATAAAGACAATATTATCTTTATCGGGACTTGATTTTGTTTACTTCCTTAACTAGGTATGGTTGCCGAAATGGAATCGCTCCATTCGAGTTCCATATCGTTCTATTCGAGTTGAGGAATACCTTTTACTATTTTGGTAGTAGCCTTTTGAAAATGGGCTACGTAAATTGAATTAATTGATATTTCGAAAAGGATAATAAATGGCACAAAAAAAAAGCCCTTGACATTCAAGGGCTTTAAGTTGGTGGAGTCGGAGAGATTCGAACTCTCGTCCAAACAAGGAATTAATATGCTTTCTACAGGCTTAGCAAACTTTTAATTTTCGATAAACTTAGGCAAATCTGCAGGCCAAAAGGTTTACTTATCTTCTTTATCTCATCCCGAATCGAAGCTCTTCGGAACTATTTCTTCGTTTGTGATGCTTCACAGGAGACGCAGAAGACCAAAGCTTCTCCGGAAACAAAGGCACTTAAAACTTGGTTTTAAGCAGCCATAGCGTAGTTAGACTCGCCAGATGAAATTTTGAGAATTAGTATTAACGTGTCATATTCACAACACACGACTTGCTTACATAAAAATCGCACTCGCTGTCAAAACCGTACGACCCCATTTTGTTCAAAGAACTAGACCACAAAGGTACGAAAAAAATACCATCCACTGATATAAATCATTACTTGCCCATTAAGTATTACCTCATGGTTATTGAGTTATTCCTATCTTTGCCCCTCAAAAAAAAATTGAAATGAATAAGATACGTATTGGCGTTTTGCGCGAAGAAAAAAATCCACCTGATAAACGAGTTCCTTTAACCCCAATGATTTGTGCCGAATTAATGCGCACTTATCCCAATCTTAAAATACTCGTTCAGCCAAGCAAAATACGTTGTTATGCCGATAGCGAATACACCGCTTTTGGAGTAATGCTGAAGGAAGATTTGAGTAATTGCGATGTGTTGATGGGCGTTAAGGAAGTTCCTAAACACTTATTGATACCAAACAAAAAGTACCTTTTCTTTTCACATACCATCAAAAAACAAGCACACAATAAACTGCTAATGCAGACTTTTATTGAAAAGCAGATTCAGATGATTGATTACGAAACGTTGACTGATAAAAACAACAACCGCATCATAGGTTTTGGAAGATATGCTGGTGTGGTAGGAGCTTACAATGGCATCTTGGGTTATGGAAAAAAATACGACCTTTTTCAACTAAAACCTGCCAACCAATGCCGCGATAAGGCCGAAATGGAAGAAGAACTGAAACGAGCCAAACTACCCAACATAAAAATAGCACTAACCGGTGGAGGACGAGTGGCCAATGGCGTTATCGAAACACTAAGTGCATTGCGTATCCGCAAGGTTACAGCCGAAGAATTTTTAATGGGTTCGTTTCGCGAACCGGTGTATTGCCAACTCAATCCGCGCGATTATGTGGAAAGATATGACGACCATAATTTCGATTTGCATGACTTTTTTCAACATCCCGAACATTTCAAATCTATTTTTCAACCGTATACCAAAGCTGCCGATATTTACATTTCGGCCCATTACTGGGACCCAAAAGCTCCTAAAATGTTTGATTTGGAGGATGTAAAAGCGCTAGATTTCCGCATCAGTGTTATTGCCGATATTACGTGTGATATGAATGGTTCGGTACCAACCACCATTCGTTCCACCACCATTGCCGACCCTTTCTATGGATACAACATCAAACAAGATAAAGAAGACTTGCCTTTCAACAAACACACAGTTTGTATTATGGCTGTTGATAATTTGCCTTGCGAATTGCCTCGCGATGCGAGCGATGATTTCGGAAAAGATTTAATGGAGCGTGTACTGCCAAATCTGATTGTTGAAGATAAAGATGCGGTAATAGAACGAGCTTCTATTTGCAAAGAAGGTAAGCTCACTCCTCCATTTGAATACCTAAGCGACTTCGCGTATTAGCCGCACTCTCTATTTTGTAGAGAGGGAGTGAATAATAGTTAATTGAATTAGATTTTTCGTTTTATACGATTCACCACCGAAGCGATGGACATGGTGACAAAGAAAAACACCACCAATTTCATGGAGTCAGGAAGTATTGAATGGACACTCCCTCCTCGCAAAAACAATTCGTAAAAACTATTGAGCGACCAGTTAAGTGGCGAAAAAGCACTTAGGTGACGCATCGTTTGTGGCATCACATAAGTAGGGACCCATACACCTCCTATGGCCGAAAATAATAATATAGAAAGCGCACCCATGATAGCTCCTTGTTGTTCGGTAGTGGCCATGGTTCCTACCATCACCCCATATCCTGTAGCTGCAAAGGCTGTAGCTAGGGTAACAATAATAATTCCGGCAATGCTATTACCCAAAACCAAAGTAGGTAAACCTAGCAAAGGCAGAAAATACAAACCTACCGAAAGCATAAGGATAAACTGAATTAAACAAACCAATACATACACTACAATTTTTCCATTTATCAAAAGAAGAAAGGAACTAGGCATGGTATGTAATCTAAAAATACTTCCTTCGTTTTTTTCTTTCACCATGCTTCCTGCAAGAGGAAGAACTATGAAGAACATAGCAAAAATAGTCCAAGCAGGAACATTGTGCTGAACGGCATTCGGCACTATTTCGCCAATGTCTTTGGAAGCATATACTTCTTTGTATTTTATTATTTGAGTTTTTTCGAAAACCGATGAGGTCGTTGTTTTTTTGTCGGGTATTATTTCAGCCAATTGGTCCGAAAATGTTTTGAACATTATCTTGGTTTTAATCACCGAAATAAATTCTCGCAAACTGCTAGTTACCGAAGTAAGAAACGATTTTTTAGTAATCGGATCAATGAAAATAGAAATCTCCACCGAGTCGCTCATCTTTTTGGTAGCACCTGCCGAAAGAACTGAATCAGTTCCTAAAGTTTGTTGAACAAGTGAGGATACATTTTTTCGTATGGCCTCAGTAGCTCCTTTTGGAACAATAATCCCAACTAAAAAACCTCCATCAGCTACCGCCTTTTTCACCTCGTCAGCCGAAGCGGGCTTCCCATTTATGGAGTCGTGGAACGAACATAATTCGGAATTTTTAAGTCCTTGCCCTATGGCTATTCCTAATGAATCTTTGTCATCATCAACAAATAGAATTGGTATCCCTTTTTCATTTAACGATTTAAAAGCGGAGTCTTGAATGAGTGTCATCACAAAGATGAGTACCATTGGCATAATAAAAAGAATGGCAAGCCCCACTCTATCGCGCAAAAGGATGAGCATTTCTTTTTTTATTGCTGCAAATAATTTAGCTATCATGCTATCTTAGTCTCTCAGTGCTCTATTGGTTAATTTCAGGAAAACAGTTTCGAGATTAGTACTACCTAGGCTCTCCTCTATCAAATGTTTTGGAGTACCTTCAATTATTATCTTACCATGATCGATGATGGCCACTTGAGTGCAAAAATGCTCTGCTTCGTCCATATGATGAGAAGTATAAATAATGGTAGTTCCTGATTTATTTAGCTCCTTTAGATAATCGATGATTACTGTCCGCGACTGAACATCAACACCAACCGTTGGTTCGTCAAGAAAAAGTATCTTGGGGCTGTGCAAAACACCTGCAATCAAGTTCACCCTCCGTTTCATTCCTCCTGAATAGGTAGATACCCTTCTGTTTGCAGCATCGGTCAATCCAAAGTTCGACAACCACATCTCAATTTTATCTCTTAATGCCTTCCCTTTTAAGCCATACATATGACCATAAAAATTCAGATTCTCACGAGCCGTTAGTGTAGGATAAAGCGCTATATCTTGAGGAACAACACCAACTATTTGTTTGATGTAATCCAAATCTCCACGCAAGTCCATTCCATCAATGTTTATTTTACCACTCGAAGGAGGAAATAAACCGCAAAGAATAGAAATGGTAGTGGTTTTACCAGCACCATTGGGCCCAAGCAATCCAAATATTTCACCTCTTCTGATAGATAGCGATATATCGTTCACAGCAGGTTCCGTTTTTCCAATAAAGGTTTTGGATAAATTCTGAATATTTATTATTGTGTTCGAGGTCATTTTTTAAAGCCCGCAAAGATAATAAAATATGAGAAGTTGATTGAATGCCACAATAGACTTTGTAAAAGCCACCGTTTATTGCGGTGGCTTTTATTATTAATTGAGTTTAAATTCAAGGTGATTCAATTCGAGTAAATTCAACAGATCATTATTTGGATTCACTTTTATTTTTTTTGAAGGCATTATTACGGTGATGTTTTCTTCCTGATCCATCACCTTGAATTGCAACAAGCAATTGCGTGGTTGAACCGATTGGTCTTGAGTAATGATTTCATTCAATTTCGAAATAAATCCTTCGTTCAAGTCCTGCACCGATACATTTAGAGTTATTGTTTTGGCTAATTTGTCTCGCAATTCAGAAAGCAATTGAATATTCTGAACTTTGAATTCAAGATTGTCGGCCTGACGAAAACGTTCCTGTATTTTCCCTTTTACATAAAGAAATAATCCGGTAACCATATATGGTTTGAACTTCACGTAGTCTTCGCCAAAAAAAGCGAGCTCTGAGGATTCACGATAATCTTCAATTGTTATTTTCCCCCAAGGATTTCCAGTTTTGGTTACTCCGTTATGCACAGCAGTTACGATACCACCAAATACCAAGTCCTTATTTTTATTTTCTACTAATTGTTTTGTATCCGACACCGTATGGAAGCAAAAATTATCAATTTCGAGTCGATACGTATCCAAAGGATGTCCCGAGATAAAGAACCCAACGACATCCTTTTCGTTCTTCAATTGTTCCAAATGACTCCATTGTTCGCACACTGGAATTTTCGGTTCGGGCATATCCACCGAAGTTTCTTCGCCAAATAAAGAAACCTGCGCTGAATTAACCCCTTCTTGATGTGAATTTCCATATCGAATCACTCGTTCTAAGAAATTACCATTATCATTTCCTTCGGTGAAAAAATAGGTTGCTCGATGTATTCCAAAAGAATCCAACCCTCCTGAGAAAGCAAGACTTTCAAATGTTTTTTTGTTGGCTGCACGTAAATTTATTCGTCTTACAAAATCAAAAATGCTCTTGTAAGGTCCATTTGCTTTACGCTCTTCCACTATCGACATCACCGCATTTTCACCAACTCCTTTTACAGCACCCATTCCAAAACGAATTTGCCCGCTCTTATTCACAGCAAACTGGTATTGACTTTCATTCACATCTGGTCCAAGCACGGGAACACCCATTCGCTTGCACTCATCCATAAAGAATGTTATCTTGTCAATATTGCTCAAGTTATGCGTTAGCACTGCCGACATATACTCCCCAGGATAGTGAGCTTTTAAATATGCTGTTTGAAAAGCAACAAAGGCATAGCATGTTGAATGAGATTTATTAAAAGCGTATTGTGCAAATTTCTCCCAGTCGGTCCATATCTTTTCAAGTTTATCTACTAGAAGTTCCTTTTTAGTTGCTCCATCAATAAACTTACTTTTCATTTTATCCAGTGTGGCTCTATCTTTTTTACCCATTGCCTTTCGCAATACATCAGCATCACCTTTAGTAAAGTCTGCTAATTTTTGCGAAAGCAACATCACTTGCTCCTGATAAACAGTAATACCATAGGTATCCGCTAAGTATTCTTCCATTTCGGGCAAATCATAGGTAATTTGCTCCTTACCATTTTTCCGAGCGATAAAATTGGGAATGTACTCGATTGGGCCTGGTCGGTATAAAGCATTCATAGCAATCAAATCGGCAAACTTGTCTGGTTTGAGATTAATTAGATGCTTCTGCATTCCAGGACTTTCAAACTGGAACGTTCCGTTCGTGTCACCACGTTGATACAATTCAAAAGTTTTCAAATCATCCAACGGAACATCGTCAATTACTAAATCTATGCCATGGTTTTCTTTTATTAACCTCAAAGCATCACGGATGATGGTCAATGTTTTTAGACCAAGAAAGTCCATCTTTATCACACCTGCATCTTCTATCACTTTTCCATCGTATTGAGTGATGAGCAAAGTTGTTTCTTTTGAAGCAGCAACAGGAACAATTTCCGTTAAATCTTTTGGAGCGATGATGATTGCCGATGCGTGAATACCAGTTCCTCTTACTGAACCTTCAAGTATGAGAGCTTCTCGCAAAACCCTAGCTTGCATGTCGGTGCCTTCTAATATTGTTCGCAATTTTTTTGCATCTTCAATTTCCTCTTTGGTAAGCCCTTCTTTGGTTTCCAAACTTCCTTCGCCAGTTAAAGGAGCTTTTAAAACTCGATTTAATTCAATGCCGGGACGTTCTGGGACTAGTTTTGCAAGCATATTCGATTCTTGCAGTGGTAAATCCATTACACGCGCAACATCCTTTATACTACTCTTAGCTGCCATTGTACCATACGTTACAATTTGAGCTACTTGATTTTTACCATATTTCTCAACGACATAATCAATTACCTTTTGTCGCCCTTCATCATCAAAGTCTGTATCAATATCGGGCATTGTTTTACGATCGGGATTAAGGAAACGCTCGAAAAGCAAATTGTATTTAATCGGATCGATATTCGTGATACCGATGCAATAAGCCACTGCCGAACCAGCAGCAGAACCACGGCCTGGCCCAACGAATACTCCTAAATCTTTTCCTGCTTTTACAAAATCGGCTACGATAAGAAAATATCCTGCAAACCCCATAATACGAATGGTATTCAACTCAAAATTCAATCTATCTTCAACTTCCTGATTTATCTCTTTGTATCGGGCTTTGGCACCAGTAAAAGTGAGATGATGTAGGTAGTCATCTTGCGAAGTAAAACTTGTCGGAATTTGGAAAGCTGGCAAAAGGATATCCTGCTTAAGTTTTAGTGGAGTTATTTTGTCAACGATAGCATTGGTGTTATCAATTGCTTCAGGTATATCGCTGAACAATTTTGTCATTTCAGCGGTAGTCTTGAAATAAAACTGGTCGTTATAAAAAGCAAATCTTTTGCCTTTAGTGGAAACCGAATCATCATCTCCAAAATTTTTTACTGTCGGGGTGGTTTGTTTTTCACCCGTATTAATACACAATAATATATCGTGAGCATTCCAATCTTGTTGATCGACATAATGCGAATCGTTTGAAGCAATAATTTTGACATTATATTTTCGAGCAAGTTTCACCAATACCTCATTCACCGTGTTTTGTTCCGGTATATCGTGTCGTTGTAATTCAACATAATAATCTTCGCCAAACAAATCAAGCCACCATTTGAACTCTTTTTCTCCTTCCGCCTCTCCTTTTTTAAGAATGGTTCGCGGTACTGAAGCACCCAAACAACATGTGGTTGCAATCAATCCTTGATGATATTGTAAAATAAGTTCCTTGTCAATACGCGGATATTTACCGTACAGCCCTTCCATATATCCATACGAACAGAGTTTCAAAAGATTTTTATACCCTTCAGCATTTTTGGCAAGGAGCAACTGATGATAACGTACATCTTTAGCATCTTTTGTAAATGCAAGTTTGTGCCGTGTCTCCACCACATAAAATTCACAGCCTACAATCGGTTTGATTTTATTTGGGTTTTCCGGAGTATTGTGCTTAGCTGCCTCAGCCACAAATTTAAAAACACCAAACATATTACCATGATCGGTAATAGCGATGGCTGGCATGTTGTCTTTAATCGCTTTTTTATACATGGTGGAGATATCCGCAGCACCATCTAATAATGAAAACTGTGTATGTACGTGTAAATGTGAAAAATTCATTTTTCTGTTTGTTTTGCCTTCTCTTTTACCCTAATCTATTTTTTAGGGCTATTATTACTATTTTTTCACCGTAAAAATACTTAATAAAGGACTTTAAAACGGAAGTGTTAATAAAGATTTATCGGACACGAAAAGGTCTTATTTTGGGGTATTTAACGAAATCAGCCCTGTTGAAAAATTATTGTAAGAAATAAGTGTAGGTAGTTGTGCCAATTATTATGGCTGCCCTATAATCACAATCACCATTACCAAAATCTATAGTTTGTATAGGTTGCCCCTGAGGAGTAAAACTGAGTGTTCCTTGACTGAACCATGAACACGACAAGTTTCTATTGACAGGTGTGAAGAGTGTGTTTGATACCGAATAATCGGTACCATATTGATTTGTACCAAGAGACGTACCATAAATAGACCAAGTATCATCCAGTAGGTTTGGGGTGAACTGCCCTGCTGTGAGCGCAAGTGCTACATTATTTGTGATGGTTACAATTCCTCCAAAAGGCAAAATCATTGAACCATTACTTGTGTACGCATACCAAGTATTTCCATATGCATTGCGTCCATTATTGGTGATAAAAGCAGTGCCATTTATTTGAATGTTATTCACAAAATAATTGCTAAAACTAATTTGTTTGGTGGTTAATGAATCGTTATAGGGTCCATCGTAAATACAGATTATCTTCCCTCTTTTGTATCTACCATAAGTGTCAAGGCAATTGGTTGTTCCAAAATCTACAATAAGGGTATCGCTATTGGAGGCATTTTGATCCTTTATAGAAACATTAGCACAAGTTCCATACATGCCCGTGTTGGCTGAGATATCAAGGACATGGACAATTTCGCAGTAATAAAGTAGTGCAATGCTATAGTCGGATGCATTGATTACAGAAGGTGTTCCAACAAATTGAATCGAAATTGCTTTTTGTACAGCATTATCAAATTGATCGCAAGCGTCAACAGAAAAAATTGCCGAAGTAGAAACACCGATATTATTAATAAAGACACCGGAATAGTGATAACTGTTGGAATTAGGTTGAATAACAGATGCAGGTTGCCAAAGCACTATACCTTTAGAGTCTTTAATTTGAATTGAAATCGATTTTAGCAAACTAGCGTCAACAAAATCAATTTCAAAATGAATAGTATCGCCAATCTGAAAAACTTGACTTTGAACTAAAGCCTGAATCGTTACGACAGGAGCACTCCTGTCTGGATGTTCGTCTTCTTTGTGACAGGCAAAAAAAACAAGTAGTATAGAAATGAATAAAATCCTTTTCATTTTATTTTTCTACAAAAATAAGGATTTTATTGGAAGATAATCGCGAGTAAATTCTTCCAAAGCAATCTAAAATAAAATGACGACAGCATTCATTTTGGATGATTCAATGAAGAAGTATAAGAATGTTGATGCTTATTTAAAAAAAATCATTACCCATAAAACAAGGACAAAAAAAGTTAAACCTTCTTCTTATGCCTTACTTAGAATAACTGCTGAAGGGAAAAGTAACTTCCACTTTTTGAATGCCTCCATCGAACGAACGGTTACAATGGTTTTATAATCCAATTTAATTTTGATGTTTGGGCGATTGTCGTCAATTACCTTTTTCCTTTTCATGAAATTTTTCATTTTTTCTATTTATTAGTGTTTGATAATCTGGCCTTCTCTTAAAGAACATTACCAATTTATTCTTGAGCAAAGGAACATATGTTTGTTATGACAAGAAATAGTAAAAAATATGAATTTTGTGTAGTACAAACAATGACAAAAACATTAACTTCGTAATCTTCACTTAACAAATAACCCTATTCCAACAAATACATTTGTAAGGTTTTTCTCAAGTCATATTGCAGCATCACTCAAATGTATGATACTTATCATGTTTTTTCTTATCAAATGAAAATACTTTTATTCCCT
>CAIWDF010000171.1 GCA_903911435.1 uncultured Bacteroidota bacterium | reverse complement strand
TGAATGAAACCATGGTTTGGGTGAATGAAACCATGGTTTGGATGAGTGAAACCATGGTTTGGATGAGTGAAACCATGGTTTGCTTGAATGAAACCATGGTTTGCTTGAATGAAACGATGGTTTGGATGAGTGAAACCATGGTTTGGGTGAATGAAACCATGGTTTTCTCAAATCTCACCTCTAATATCTCACCTCTCACTTCCCAAAATCCCCAAACAATTTCTTCCTTATCTCATAAGTTTTTCTACTTTTGCTTCATCTAATTCATAAATTTAATAGCATCGAATGAAAAAAATTACATCTCTTTTTATCACCCTTTCGGCCACCATCACTGGCCTTGTAGCTCAACCAACACCTCAACTACCCAACGCAAGTTTCGAACTATGGGATGGAACAGGTGCATCAATGGAGCCAATAAATTACAACTCAAATCGCTCTGGAACTGGATATTCAACTTTTGCCGGTCAAACATGTTTTCAAGAAACATCCATTGTTCACTCTGGCACTTATGCCGTAAGGTTAGAAACGATTAGTGCTTTAGGTACAGCTGTGAACGGTGCATTCACTTCAGGCATTGTCAACGCTCCTTCAACAAACAAAGCTGATGGATACATTGGCACCATGCAAGGAGCCTCAGGCACCGACATTCGCAGAATCGCCTTCGATGGTCGTCCCGATAGTTTAATAGGTTATTATCAATACACACAGTCTACCAGCTCAGCTGGTACAGGTGGTGCTAACGAAGTAGGCAAAGTGCGCGCAGTATTGCACCTTGGCAATTATTACGACCCCGAAACACCTTCCAACAGCAACCATCCCGATTCTTCGGCCAACAAAATAGGTGCAGCCCTTTTTCTTACTCCTGCCTCCAACGTTGGCACTTGGACCCGCTTCAGCGTTCCTTTTGTTTACGTTTCTGCAGCTTCTCCTCAATATGTTTTAATCAATGCCACACCATCCAACAATCAGTTAACATCCGTTATAGGTAGCAAATTATGGTTAGACGATATCAGTGTAGTTTACAATTCGCATGTTGGCATCACCGAATCCAGCGCAGCATCGCAAAGCATCAACGTTTATACTTACGACAAAAAAATTGTAGTCGACTTTTCGATTAAAAACGAAGAACAATCTACCCTTTCGGTATACGATGTTACAGGCAAATTGGTATCGCAACAAAACGTATCGAACAACAAACTCAACACCATTAACCTTGGTCAACTTCCTTCGGGCTTGTACTTGTACGACCTTGCAGGCAGCACTTTCCATAAATCAGGAAAATTAATTTTTAACTAAAATCATTTTCTATACATCAAAACCCTGACTCACATCCTCAGGGTTTTTTTGTGTAATAATGCCATGAACGCACGCTTCTTATTTCTTCTGTTTTCGTTTTTGTTGAGCACAGCCATGCAAGCACAGCAAACAGGAGTATTGCGCGGAAAAATAAGCGATGCATCCACCAAAGAACTTCTTCCCGGAGCCAACGTCATCCTCATTGGCGCCAACCTCCGTGGCACCGTTTCCGATATGGATGGCAATTATTCCATCGTCCTCGATTCAGGGTATCATCAGCTCTATTGCGCCTACATTGGTTTTGTAAACGATACCTTCATGGTTCATATCAATAGCAATGCCATCACCGAACGAAACGTTTCATTCTTTCCACTCTCCAAATTCCTCGAAACCGTAGTAGTTTCGTCAGGTAAGTTCGATCAGAAATTAGAAGAACTCACCGTATCTATGGAAGTGTTGAAACCACAATTGATCAACAGCAAGAACACCACCAGTGTAGAAACTGCCCTCGAACAAGTTCCTGGCCTCACCATTATTGATAACGACCCTCAAATACGTGGAGGCAGCGGATTTACCTTTGGTGTTGGTAGCCGTGTAGCCATCGTTGTTGACGGAATCCCTTTGCTCAGTGGCGATGCAGGACGACCCGAATGGAACTACATTCCCGTAGAAAACATCGAACAAATCGAAATCATCAAAGGCGCTTCTTCCGTACTTTATGGTAGCAATGCCTTGAGTGGTGTCATCAACATTCGTTCGGCTTACCCCAGAAGCACACCCAAAACAGTGATTAATTATTCAGTTGGTATGTATAGCAAACCCGAAGTGTCTACACAAGATTGGTACGACCATGCTATGCCCATATTTACCAATCTCAATTTTCTGCATTCGCAAGTTTTTAAAAAGAACCTCGACTTTGTGATAGGTGGCAACTTCAATGTCGACCAAGGTTACATCGGTCCTCCACCTCCTCAAACTCCTGTCCCAGAATTCGCCAAACAATATTTCGATACCATTCACACCTATTCCAATCAGGACATGATGAAGAAACGCGGGCGGTTGAATTTCAATCTTCGTTATCGTTCACCTAAATTTCCTGGGCTCAACTTTGGTATCAATGGAAATGGAATGGTAAACAAAACCAACATGGTATTGGCTTGGTACAACGATACACGAGGGCTTTACCAAGGTTATCCGGGCGCTGTGTTCATGGAAGACCAAACCATTTTCAACATCGACCCCTTTGTGAAATACAGCAACAACAATGGAGTGAGCCATAGTTTGGTCACACGTATTTTTCATACTGATAATGTTATCACCAATAATCAATCGAATAAAGGAACCATGTATTATGGCGAGTATCAACTGCAGCGCATCTTCCGCAACATCGATTTCACATTCACAGGTGGTGTGGTAGGCAATATTTCCACCTCTCATGCCGACCTCTACAAGTCGAGTGGCTCGCCCGACAACAAAATAGTGAATGCTTCTGGTTATGCACAAATAGATAAAAAGATTTTGCGAATCATTAATATTTCCGGTGGATTCAGGTACGAGTATTTTAAGATGAACGATTTCCAATCCGTGGTAGCGCCTATCTTCAGGGCAGGAGGAAGTTTGCAATTGCTCAAAGCTACTTTCATTCGCACCAGTTATGGTCAAGGCTTTCGTTATCCAACCATCACCGAACGTTATATCTCCACCAAAGCAGGGCTGTTCGGAGTTTATCCCAATCCCGATTTAAAACCCGAAACAAGTACCAATTTCGAAGTAGGTTTGAAACAAGGATTCAAAATAGGCAAATGCCTTGGGTTTATAGATGTTGCTGGGTTCTATCAACATTACGAAAACACCATTGAATATTTGTTTGGCACTTGGGATTCGCGCAATCCATTCGTGGTAGGCTTCAAATTCCTCAACACTGGCGAGTCGCGTGTAAGAGGAGTTGATTTCTCGGTGATGGCTGCCACACCCGAAACCAACAAGAAATTCGGTGTTACTGCTTTGCTTGGTTACACTTATGTAGAGCCCGTTTGCCTTACCCCCGAATTGATTTACGCTCACGACTCCTCACAAATAAACGGAGGCCTCGCACTTAGTTATCGAAACAGCAGCATGGATACCACTGGCAACATTCTTAAATATCGATTCAAACACATGGTGAAAGCCGATATCGAAGTGAAAATTTTTAGCCTTAGTTTAGGCCTTAGTTATAGGTATTACAGCAGGATGCAAAACATCGACAAAGCTTTTAAAGATATTGAAGAAACCACTGCCAATATTGATTTTATTGATGACATACGTGTGGTTGATTATTGGAAAGTACACAAAGGATACAACCTTTGGGATGCACGCGTTGGGTACAATGTGAATAAAAAAACGAAGTTATCTTTAGTATGCACCAATCTGTTTAATGTTGATTATTCATTACGACCACTCAAAGTAGAATCGCCTCGAACCACAGCCATACAATACGTGTACACGTTTTAATCGATAGTCCGAAAAAGAATAAACCAAGGAATCGAAATTCTATTTTCCCTCTTTGTCCTTTAGTTTCTGAAACTCACGCATGATGTCTTCATTGCGATTGTCGTGGTAGGCATCGTAATAACTAAATGCAATACCAACACCCCAACCCAATGAACTCCAGATAGGCCAAGGCATTCCACCATCGTAATGTCCATGTCTACCTTGGGTAATCCACCACAATGCCCATAAAAAGCCATTTACGATGATGTACGATGCAAGATGTCTTTTGAATCCTGCTCGTTTCTTGGCTATGCGCCATAGTTGTTTGTCTCTTTCGTCTTCCATAGGGATAGGATGTTTTTTGTTTGTGTAAATTTAATTAGTTTCTGTTACCTCTCGACAAGTTTTCAAAATATTTTCTTCTCTTTATTTCGAATACGTTTTTTTTATATTTTAGCATGGTCAAACAACTTTATTATTTTTAGTATGAATCAACAAGAACTATCCGTATTAGTAGAAACCAGTTTAAGTGGTCTTAAAGTGGACGTGGCAGCTTCGCGTGGTGCGAAACCTGGGCAATGGTCGTATAAATCAAAAGATGCATCCGTATGGATTGATGTATTCGATTTCCAAACCAATCCTGGTAAATTTTATTTTCAAGTAATGAGCCCATTATGTGCTATGCCTGATAAAAAGGCCGATGAGTTCTTTCAAGACTTACTCGAGATAAATTACAAGATGTATGGCTCATGGATGTGTAAAAAAGAAAATTGGATTTATGTATTGAGTCTTCGCGAAGCCGATGGGCTTGATCAGTCGGAAGTAGATGCAACCCTCGATAGAGTTGCATTTTACAGCACCGATTATTATAGTAAGTTAAGTTTTAAATACGAAGGATGTTGGTTGCCAAAAGCACCTGCTACCAATACATCAGGCTCTGTGCCGGGTGCGCCAATGTAATTTAGTTACATCGCTTCGGCTACTACCGAACTTACCTCTGGTATCATTTTCTTGAGTAATGCTTCGATGCCTGCTTTCAACGTAATCGTTGAAGAAGGACATCCGCTGCATGCTCCGCGCATTTGAACAGTAACTACTCCATCATTAAAATTCTTGAAGGTAATACTTCCTCCATCGCCTTCCACTGCTGGTCGGATGTATTGTTCTAGCACTTCTACTATTTTCACTTCGGTTTCGTTGCTAGGCGATGCATGTTCAGTAAACACTTCTTTCTTTGCAGTGAATGTATTGTCAACAGCAACTTCGGTGGTTGGTAAGGCAGTAATTATTGGATTCCCTTCGCTAATGTAAACACGAATAAAGTCGCGCAATTCAAGTGTGATGTCTTCCCATTGGATAGCATCAATCTTTGATACGGTCACAAAATTAGAAGCAATAAAAATAGCTTTTACAAATGGGAATTCAAATAGTTTGGCCGCAAGCGGTGCATCCTTGGTTTCTTCTTTTGAAAGGTATTGTGCGGTTGCACCATCTTCTACTAAAAGAATGTTGGCAACAAACTTCATCGAAGAAGGGTTTGGAGTGCTTTCGGCATACAATATAATCGGCTTTTTTACTAATGAGTCCATCGTGTTGTTTTTATGATTAATGATTAGGGTGCAAAGGTAGTACTAAATTCAACAAGAAGTGAAAACGATGTGTACTTAACGGCCCCTTGTAATGGCAAAGCTACCTGCTTCAAAAGCATAAGCAGTTACATCGCCTTTGTCGTTGTATTTAGGATTCAATTTCAAATTGCTTCCCGTGAGGGTGTTTATTCCTTTAGCTGCAGCTCGTGCTAAGTCCCAACCACTAAGGGTTTTCAAACGTCCTGCTTTTTTTTCTTCTTCCAACGAAGTTTTATCGAGTGTGGTTTCTTTAAGTTTGGCCACTGCTATCTCTTTCAGTGTTAAGTAATCGTTTTGATTTCCAATAGTTGTTTCTTGCTTAGCAAGTGCAGGCTCTGTCCGCTTTACTATGGGTTCCGAAATATGAACTTCAGGCTCTTCTTTTTTAATCATGGGTTCATTATTATTAACCAAGGGATCAACTGAATTTGGTTTTTGCTCCATTGGTTCCTTGATTATTTCAACAGGAAGAATTGGGGCATTCAGGTTATTACTTTTTACAGTGTGCTTCGCAAGTGTATTGTTCTCTTTAGTGTTTATCTCCTTTTTTGCTTTCGCCATTGGAGCGGTTAATTGTTTTGTTTTTTCAGTTATTTTGATTGTGCTGGCTACTTCTACATGCTTTGTAACTGGTGTTTTGGTAGCAGCAATTTCTTCTTTTGCTTTCGAATGGTTCAAAAAGTATAAACCAAACAATAACAATACAGCAGCCGCTGTAGCCATGTAATAAAACAATGGAATTACTCTTCTCTCTTTACGTTTCAGTGCTTCTTTATTTTCGAACTGAATGGTAGTGTCGGCTATTAGTTTTGTTTGTTGATATAAGCTTAGCTGCTTTTGCAAATTTATGTTGTTGGCTATCTTGCTTTGCAAGTTCACTTGTTCTGTTTCGGTTAACATTCCTTCAACCAACGAAATTAGTGCCTCGCCCACATTTCCTTCAGTAAAGGAAGGGGCGAGGTCTTTTTTCATTGTATCTTTTGTTTCTAAAACAATAGAAGCATCTGCTTCTAGTTTTGTTTTTTGAAACAAATGGTAATCAACTAAAAACTGGGGATGTTGTTTTAGGTAATTCGTTAGTAATTCTTTTTCTGCTGTGTTTAAGGTGTTTTCAACGGCACGGATGAAATATTCTTCTCGGTTGTCGTCAGTTATTTCTTTTTTAAGTGATGATTTATTTTCGAATGGAATGGTAGAATAATCTTCGAGGGTAAAGTTTTCGAAACTTTCGAATGCTTCTCTCAGTTCAGAATGTTGCTCCACAAACAATAACAATTCAGCCACCTGTTCGGGTGATAGGTTTCCTTCGTGATAATCAAGGAAAAATGCTTCGTAATTGTTTTTATTAATGTTCATTCTTTTTTTAGACTTGCAATCTATATTACATTCTCCATTTTGCCTATGTACTCTTTTAAATATCCTCTTGCTCGGAATATATAAACCTTTACTTGCGACTCCGTAAGTCCTGTTATTTCACCTATTTCAGCATAGTTATAACCTTCATAATCTCTCAACAAAATAACGGTTCGTTGTATCTCGGGCAATTTGCCCAACCCTTCATTCAACACTTCTTTTAAGTCGCTGTATTGTTTGTTGTGCCCAAGGCTATTTAGTTTTGCTTCGCTTAGGTCGCCTTGTTTCTTTTCTCTTCTTATCAGGTCGAGCATGGTGCGATAACCTGTAGAGAACATATATGCTTTTGCATTGGTGCTTTCCACATCCGAAACTTTCATCCAAAGTTTTTCGTAAGTATCTTGCACAATGTCGCGTGCTTTTTCTTCGTCCTTAATATTCTTAAGGATGAACCGATAAAGATTATCAGCATATAAATCAACTGTCTTGTTGAATTCTTCTACCGTCATTCTAGCATTTTTTACGCAATTCTGAATGTATGACGAATTGGTATGCGGTAAAGTTACAGAGAAATTAAAATATTTATTGCAACCTGTTGGTTAAACTTGAAATAGGTATTCCAGCTTTTGTATTTGAATGCAAGTTGTAACCCTAATCGTTCAACTTCAAAACCGCCATGAAGGCTGATTGAGGAATATCGACACTACCTACCGAACGCATCCGCTTTTTACCTTCTTTTTGCTTTTCGAGTAATTTACGTTTACGCGAAATATCACCACCATAACATTTGGCTGTTACGTCTTTTCGCATGGCTTTTATGGTTTCGCGGGCAATAATTTTTGCTCCTATGGCTGCTTGTATGGGTATCTCGAACTGTTGACGAGGAATTAATTCTTTTAATTTTTCGCACATCTTTTTCCCAAACTCATAGGCATTATCTCTATGAATTAATGATGAAAGGGCATCTACCGGCTCAGCATTGAGCAGAATATCTAGTTTCACAAGGAAACTTGCACGGTAATCCAAAGGTTGATAATCGAACGAAGCATACCCTTTTGAAATGGTTTTTAAACGGTCGTAAAAATCAAACACAATTTCGCCCAAAGGCATATCGAACATCAACTCTACACGGTCGGTAGTAAGGTAAACCTGATTGGTTAATATCCCTCGTTTGCCAATACATAGTTTCATGATGTTTCCAACAAACTCGGATTTGGTGATTACTTGTGCCTTTATATACGGCTCTTCCACACGGTCGAGGCGGCTTGGGTCGGGCAAGTCGGAAGGATTGTTGACCACTAGCAGTTCGCCTGCCGATGTGTAGGCATGATACGAAACGTTGGGTACGGTTGTTATCACGGTCATGTTGAACTCGCGCTCCAATCGTTCTTGAATGATTTCCATGTGTAACATGCCTAGGAAACCACAGCGGAAACCAAAACCCAATGCGGCTGATGATTCGGGCTCCCAGGTTAGTGAGGCATCGTTCAACTGTAGTTTCTCCATCGAATAACGAAGCTCTTCAAAATCTTCGGTATCTACCGGATAAATACCTGCAAACACCATTGGTTTCACGTCTTCGAAACCTTGTATTCCGGTTTCGCAAGGGTTGAGCACGGTGGTAATGGTATCGCCCACTTTTACTTCGCGGGCATCTTTTATTCCTGAAATGATATAACCTACATCGCCTGTTTTTACTGAAGTTCTAGGTTCTTGCTTAAGGCGCAATACTCCAATCTCATCCGCATTGTATTCTTTGGCGGTGTTCACAAATTTTACTTTGTCTCCTTTTTTGATGGTTCCATTGATTACCTTAAAATAAGCAATGATTCCTCGAAATGAATTGTAAACCGAGTCGAAGATTAAGGCTTGCAAAGGTGCATCGGGATTTCCTTTCGGAGCAGGAATGCTATGAACAATGGCTTTTAAAATATCATGTACCCCTTCGCCTGTTTTGCCCGAAGCGGCTAATATCTCTTCGCGTTTGCACCCTAATAGTTCCACAATCTGGTCTTTCACAGCTTCTGGCTCGGCACTTGGCAAATCTATTTTATTCAACACGGGGATAATCTCCAAATCGCTACCCAAAGCAAGATAAAGGTTCGAAATGGTTTGAGCTTGTATACCTTGCGCAGCGTCAACAATAAGCAAAGCACCTTCGCAAGCAGCTATGGAACGCGAAACTTCGTACGAAAAATCGACATGGCCGGGAGTATCAATCAGGTTGAGGACATATTTTTTGCCATCAAGCTCATAATCCATCTGAATAGCGTGGCTTTTAATGGTAATTCCACGTTCCTTTTCCAAATCCATATCGTCCAACACTTGGGCTTGCATTTCGCGTTTGCTGATGGTATTGGTATATTCCAAAAGCCTATCGGCAAGGGTGCTTTTACCGTGGTCGATATGAGCGATGATACAAAAATTTCTGATGTTCTCCATTCTTCTTTTTATCTTTAAAAGGGATGCGAAATTAACAAAATAAAACGAACTTACTGCTTTTGTGCTGCCTTGACAGTAATTTGACTTTGTTTTTACAAAGATTTAACTTATTTAGTAATGCAATAGTAATTAGCGATTAGGCACTAGGTAATAGTAAATAGGTAATTGGGGTAATTAAGATGATTTAGGGTTTGCCACAAAAAGCAATTCGGCAATTTTGCAGTTGGCAATTGTTCTGTTTTCAATTTTGACCTAAAAAACGAACAAAAGCGACCGCAGATTGACCGCAATCTCACCGCAGTCTCACCGCAATTATCCCGCAATTATCTCTTAGGGGGTTTTTCACCGCGAAGTCAGAAAGACACAAAGGGAAAATTCACAATTCACAATGTAGAATTCACAATTTTGGGTTCAGTGTAATTCTTAATTATGAATTCTACACCCCTTCTTGACCTCGCTTTTTAGTTTTTTAAGGTGAATGCTTATTGGCGACATTTTATCTTTCAATTTTAACTGCCTGATAATCTGAGTTTTTAAAAAGCAAACGCACTGACTTTTTTAGCTAAGGGTCTAAAATTGAACTCAATTAAGAAAACCATAAACTCAATTGAGGAAATCATTTCCTTCATTAAGAAAACCTTAAACTCAATTGAGAAAACCATTTCCTTAATTGAGAAAACCGATTTCTTCATTGAGAAAACCATTTCCTTCATTAAGAAAACAAAAAACTCAATTGAGGAAATCAATTTCTTCATTGAGAAAACCGATTTCTTCATTGAGAAATCAATTTCTGTCATTGCCCGACCTATTTTTAGCATCAAAATAATGAAAACAAAAAAGGTTATTCAATTCCCCCTTCCAAGGTTGTATATAATAATAGTATATTTGGGGGATGAAAAAAGTAATACAAATTTGTATACTATTATTGAGTCTTTCAACAATGGCTCAGGAAAAAAAGGATACTTTGTTAAAAAATGAAAGAAAGGTATTGGTGAAATTTTCCTTCTCCCCAGCCTATTCATTCAATATTTCAAAATCTTTTCAAACAACAATTATAACATCTTATCCAGACAGCTACGTAAAATATACATTTGACAATAAAAAGGAAGTTGGTGATATGGGATATAATTTTGGTTTTATGTTGGACGTAAAATGTGACAAATTTTTACGAATAGAAACCGGAATTATACGTGAAGTAATGAATTATAAAATTAATAAGAATACCGTTTTTTTGACTGAAAGCTATGGTGATCAGCATGCAGGCCCTCCTGTTTTTGTAACACGTAATGATATTTCTATAAAACAGAAATACATATTTTTTTCAATACCTTTAATATTCGATTATAATATTAATCATAAAAAACTATTTTATAAGGTTGGTAGTGGACTTTCGTTTGATTTGTTGACTTCCTATTATTCTGATTTTACACCAGATTTTGCATCAGGTTCAAGAACTAGAAGATATACTTATCACATTTCAAGTTTTCCCAATTATACAATTATACAATTTTATTCATTTATTTTAAATTTAGGAATATGTTATCAGTCCAGAAAAAACTTTGTTGCAGGAATAGAACCTAATATAAAATACTATTTTAAAAGTAATTACAAACCCTCAGGTGTTTATAATTATAATGTAGGATTTAATAACCAATTAAACATGCTTTCAATTGGTGCAAATATTTTTATTAAATTCTAAATCACCTATTCGCTATTCGCTCTTAACTAATAACTAGCAAATAAAAATTAACCTCACTTCACCAAGGTTACCTTCCCAATGTATTTATGGTCGATGTTTTCCGAATCGTCAGTAAAAGAAATTTTATATACAAATACATCGTTTGAGCAAAGCTTTCCTTTATAAAATCCATTCCAACCTTCTTCGTAATTGGAGGTATGAAAAACAGTTTCGCCCCAACGGTCGAAGATGTAGAAATTATAATTGTGAACACCTATCACCACAGGTTTAAAAATATCGTTGATGCCATTTTCATCCGCAGGCGAAAACGCATTGGGTATCCAAAATAAATATTGAGGCAAAATCTCTACTGAAGAGTAAGCTGTATCGTAGCATCCATATTGATTCACCACCACTTGCATGATGGAGTATATCCCCGGGTTGGAGTAATGATGCACCGTATCGCTGGTAGTACTCATGCTTTCATCGCCCCAATACACTTGCCATCCAACCGCATTCAAGCTTGCATCATTCATGGTGATGTTCGGAAAATAAATGGCGGTGTCGTGTGGCGAAACATGAAAACCTGCTGTAGGCGTAGGGTTGATGGTGAATGGTGACGATGATACCACTGTGTCTTTGCATCCATGTTGTGTGGTCACTATCAAGGTGATGTTATAGGTTCCTTCGGTGATGTACACTGCCACAGGGTTTTGAAGGGTTGAAGTTTGTCCGTTGCCAAAATCCCAAGCATAGGTCAATGGAGTATCGGCAAATGAACTATCGAGAAATTGAACACCATACATCACACAGCCCACTGTAGAAGCCAAACCGAAATCGGCAAAAGGTTTTGGAAACACCACAATTTGATTCGTGTCGCTCACCGTACAACCGTGGTCGGATATGGAAAGCACTATTGGATAAATACCAACCGAATCGAACACAATGCCAGTAGGGTTTTGTTGGTTACTGGTGTTGGGAGCTGCATGGTTTCCAAAGTTCCAATGAAAAGTACTGGTAGATGAAAAGGTTCCGCCAGCAGCAAATCCAAAACTATTTCCTTCGATGCATTGCCCTGCAGGAGGTGTTATTTGTGGAACTATGTCGGGGTAAATAATGAAACTATGCGAAACTGTATCTGTGCACGTACTACCAGGATTGATGATAAGCGTTGCTGTATAGGTTCCCGGAGTAGCATATTGCCAAGATGGTGAGTTGGCAGATGAAGTATCGGCCAATGTGGAAGCTTCACCAAAATCCCAAGCATAATAAACAGCACCAGCCGAACTTTGTGCAAAGTTTACTTGATGATTGGTACAGATTGGAGTAGCCGTAAAAGCAGCTATCGGAGGGTTTTGCACTGCCAGTTGATTGGGAAGAGTTACCGTATCTACACATCCATGCACACTCGTCACTACTAAACTTACATTATAAATTCCTATTGACGAATAAATAGTAGTTGGATTTTGTAAGGTGGAGGTGGAACCATTGGCAAAGTCCCAGAAATAAGTCATGGGGGCATCGCCAGAAGAATTGTTTACAAACTGAACTGGATTGAGTATGCACGAAACCGTGGTGGAAGTAGTGAAACTAGCATTCGGTCGGGGGTAAATAAGTATCGAATCTACATACGATTTCGTACAACCATATTCCGAAATGGTAAGCGTTACCGGTATCATTCCTGTGGTGTTGAATACAATATTTGTAGGGTTTTGTAAAGTACTTGTTGAAGGACTTGCATTCGGGAAACTCCATAAAAAGGTAGCTCCGGTAGTGAATGCACCACCCGCAGTAAAATTAAAACTATTTCCATCAATGCATTGTCCTGCAGGAGGCACATAAGTAGGGTCGAGCAAAGGTTCAATCACAAATACATTCTGAGCCGTATCCACGCATAGTTGCCCAGGATTAATGGTTAAGGTTACCGTATACGTTCCTGCAGTTGGGAAGGTGTAAGTGGTATTCCATAAATTAGAAGTATCGGCAAGTGTACTAAGGTCGCCAAAGTCCCAATGATAGGTAAAAGCATTGATGCTCGATTGATTAAAATTAACTGTAAATCCAGTGCAGAATGTAGTTTGAGCAGGAATAGAAGCCACAGGAATATTAGGGCAATTCACCACATTAAACTGAAAGTCGCGTTTGTTTACACTCACCAACACTCCGTTTCTATACTCACTTGCACATACTCCCACTACCCATTGCCCCATCATGTTGGGTGTACCGGTCAATAAACCTGTATGCGGATTAAGACTCATGGCAGGCGAAGAACTCATTGGATACGAACTTGAGTATGGAGGAAACCACTGAACAAAACCTATGGGAGGAGAAGGTGCTGTAGCACAACCACTACCTAGCTGTGGACAATTGGGGTCTAATCCAGAGTAAGGATCGCAAAACTGATAATACAGCGAATCTCCATCAAGGTCGGTTGCCGAATGATCAAAAGTTAACGGAATACCTACACATATAAAGATAGGAGGAAAATGATTAAACCGTGGACTACTGTTACATACTGCAATTCCAGGGTCAGGGATATGAGCCAGATAAGTTGCACCTTCGTTATTTGGGTTGGCAAGATTTAATATCGTACCATTTCTACAACAACGTTGATAGGTTAAATCGTACCCACCAGCCAATGCAGGCAGGTTGATGGTGGTTTGATAAATGGCTTCTTCCACACAAATATTTGTTGGTGGTACCAAGCAAGGATTACTTATAGAAGCAGGTAATATAGTGGAGCCAGGAAAAGCAATGGGCACACTGTCGAGCAATGTTCCAGAACTATTGAAAATATATAATAATGCAGGGCTATCGTATGGTGCTGTACCATTATAGCAATCACGATAAATTTTTAAAGTGATGGCGTAATTGTTGTTTCCTAGACAATCATAATAAATCTCGCCACCCACAATATGTGTAGCAAAATTTTTTAACGAGATAAAAGTTAAAAACAATAATACGACTGCATTTTTTGTTTTCATTATGTCAACAGTCAGTCTTACTGACTTGATATGATGCTATCTCGTGAGTTCGAAGAAACCTGAAAAGGTTCTTTGATCCGAAGTCTCCGTAACTTTTATGTTTTCGTTATGAATCACATTTGGTAATACCTTACCAGCTGCATTTACCGTCAACACGTAATAATAAGTTCCTTCCGAATATTTGCTTCCTCCAAAGTCATTATTATAATTTGAAGTTTCATAAATTTTCTTTCCCCAACGATTATAAACTACCAACGAATGCGATGGAAATTTTTCTAAATTCTGAATGTAAAAGGTTTCATTAAAAATTGAACCGCTGTTGTTTGGTGTAATGATGTTCGGAATATTAAGCGTACAACTTAATTCCACATCCACTACTATTTGGTCATTTTGTGTGTTATTACAAATGTCTTTTACCAAAAGCTGATAAGTACCTGGTAAAGTTGCTATAAAAGAGGTGTTGGCTGCATAGTTAGTGAGTAAAGTATCCACACCCGAAATTACCGACCAAGTGTATACATAAGGCGTACCACCTCCAGCAACAACCGCAGACAAACTTACTAAATCACCAGGGCAAACAATTTTATCTTCACCCGAGTTCACAGTCAAAGGATCGAAAGTGGCTACCGTTAAAGTAAAGACATGGGTTTGATCTGGTGTTGGGTCAGGCGTTCCAACGCAAGCATCGGTCACCGAAACAGTATACGTTGTAGTTGCAGTTACTGAAACATTTTGCGAAGGTTGAGAAGGCAAGCCTCCACTCCAAGTGTAAGTGTATGGTTGTAATCCTCCTGTAATATTTGTAGATAGGGTAGTACTTCCACCTTGATTACAAAACGTGGTATCGTTAGTCGAAGTTAATGCAAAAGGAGCCAAATCATTCAGATGGAAAGTTCCATTGGTAGTGGATTGTACACATGGGTTCGATTGAAAAATAGAAAGAATAACTGTTTCTAACCCTTCTGTTGCTCCATCAATGGCGCCATTGACGCAATAGGTTACCGTACTAACTCCAATTGGAAATATTAATTGACTTGGCATTGGAGTTCCTGGTGTATTGTAATAATAGTCAACACCATTTTGAGCAGTTCCTGCAATGGTAATTGTAAGTGTATCGGCAACTGCTAAATTGGAAGTACGAACAAAGTTTACACAAGCTGTTCTGCAACCTTCGTATAGAGTAGAGTCGGTAGAAGTAGCCGGTGAAATAACCGGTAAAATGCTTACCGTTACTGAAGGAATATTTAACACGTTAACAAAGATGGAGTCGGTAATACCAGGTGTCGGGTCAGGTGTTCCCATGCATGCATCTTCCACAGAAACCACAAAGTTTGTTGGAACGGTAACCGTAACCGTTGGATTAGCAACTGCAGAGGCACCATTGGTCCAAGTGTAGGTATATGGCTCCACCCCTCCCGTGACGTAAGTGTTTAAGGTTAATGTTCCACCTAATCCGGTATTACAGAATGTGGTGTCATTGCTTACTGTCATCGTCATAGGAGAGTATTCGTTTATATATATGGTAGCATTGGTGGTGGTTTGAGCGCAAGGACCTGTTTGTGTAATAGTAAGTAATATACTTTCCAGGCCTTCGATTACACCATCCGATACCGCATTGATACAATAAGAAAGAGAATCTTCTCCGGGTTGAAAAATCAAAACAGTTGGTAATGGTGTTCCAACTACTCCTGTATTGTAATCAGTTCCATTAATGGCAGTGCCACCAATTGTTAACGAAACGGTATCAGCGTTAGAAAGGTTGGTTGCTCTAATGAAATGTACGCAGGCTGTTCCACATCCTTCGTATAAAACTGAGTCATTAAATCCACCATAACTTATTTGAGGAACAATTTGCACAGCCGAACTTGAGAAACTACCCGCTTTTAAAAACACACCTGAATCGTAAATGTGGTCAGATCCATCTGCAATAGCAATTTTTATATGGTAAGTTTGTCCACACTGAACTGCTGAGATAGCAGTTAGTGGAATTGTAAAACCATTGTATTGTACTGTTGCTCCATCAGGAGCAGTGCCACTTCCTGTACCATCACCGTTATCAACGTAATATTGCCCATTGTTAGTTAAATTCACATTATTAATTGTAACAGGTGTAGAAGTTCCAGGAAGAAGCGCAATATTGCTGGAATTGTTTGAATAGGGGCCAGTGATTCCTGGACCACTAAGGAAAAATCCAAATCCATCATTAATAGAACCGTTTGCAAAAACCATGTATTCTTCGGAACCAAAAACATATTGAAATTTTACTGAATCGGAAACAGAAACAAAATCGAATTCAAGTACTGAAGCATCATAACTAGGGTATGGACTCATGATCAAATCTAAATCAGGATCTCCAGGCAAATTATTTGCGCCATTAGCAAATGGCAAATTATTCGGGCCAGGCGCATTGTTAATGTCTCCATTAGTAAGAAGCACTCCCGAATTAAATCCTATGTTAGAAGCACTACCATTGAAAGTACCACTAGCTGTTGACAGACCTGTATAAGTAACATTGCTTACGGTTACTCCAGTACCTACTAGCACATTTTGAACCCACTGAACAGGAGTCATAGCCCCACTAACTGTTAACTGAGAATAACCTTTATTAGCAATAATGATTGCTAATACAATTAATGCTTTCTGAATTGTGTTTGTTGATTTCATCTTGTTTTGTTTTTATCGTATTAAAGTAATAGTCCCTATTTTCTTGAATTCTTTTTTATTTATAGTTTCAATGTCGAACACACATATGTATTGCCCAATTTCCGCGTCACGCCCCATATAGGTGCCATCCCAACCTTTTGTCATATCCTCAGAGAAAAACAATAATTCTCCAAATCGATTATAAATACTCATTGCATAAGTTTTTAATCCTAAGCCCGAAGCCACAAATATATCATTTCTTCCATCATTATTCGGTGTAAATGAATTGGGGAAGTAAAAATAAAAATCAGGCAATACCACAATGGTTTGATACATGGAATCTTTGCAGCCTTGAAGATTGGTGATGACAAGTTTTACGGTGAACGAACCTTCGTGCGGAAAATAATGCACCGGACTTTCCATGGTTGATACAGAATCATTAGAGTTATCGCCAAAACTCCAGAACGAATTGTTAGCCCCCGAAGAAACATTATTGAACTGAACATTTTGATTGGTTACATATATAGCTGTAAAGCTAGCTTGTACCATGTGGGTAGTAACGTTGATTTGCTGCGAAATGGTCTGAGAACATTGGTCGGTTACGGTAATAGTGTAGGTGGTGGAAATTGCTGGACTCACCACAACAGAGTCGAAACTAGATGCTGATGGTCCCCACGAGTAAGTATAAGGAGGTTTACCTCCTGTTACAGAGGTTTTTAAGGTCACAGCATCTCCTTTGCAGATATTTGTATCTCTCGATACTGTCATTTGCATTGGGGTATAGGCTGTAACTATAGCATGTGTGCTATCGCTGGCGGTTACGCCACAAACATCGGTAACTGTGACATAATAGGCAGTGGTTTGCAAAGGGTATACGGTTGCCACATTGTTAGCCGAACTTGCATTGGTCCAATTGTATTGATAAGGTAATGCTGTGGTTCCTCCAGCAACCACCGCTGTGAGCAATAAACTAGAAGGTGGACAATTGTAAGTAATATCAGGGTTAAGGGAAACAGTCAATGGTGATGAATCGATGATAGTAATGGTGATGGACGATGGAGGTGTTGAATTGTTCATTGTTAACGTAATCGTTTCATTCCCTTCAATAAGAGCATCGGGTATACTGCTAATGTGAATTGAAGTGGTGTCAACATTAGGAGCAAAGAAAACACTGTCGCCAATGGTTGAATAATCAACCCCATTGGTAGCAGTACCTGATACAGTAAAATAAACGGTGTCGGGAAGTATTAACGAACATGGAGTACCTATACGTTTAAAATGGATTCGTCCATCGCCACATCCTTCGTACAAAACTGTGTCGGTTGAAAGGAGTTGACCAGCAACGTACATATTCGAAGTGATTGGAATATTTTCTGAACTCGAAAAACTACCTTCTTCAAGAAATACTCCCGAATCGTTTGACCAATCGTACCCATCACCAATAGCAATTTTTATATGATAGGTTTGTCCACACTGAACATAGGATGTAGCGGTAAGGGGTACAGTAAAACCATCGTACTGCACCGTGGCTCCATCGGGAGCAGTACCTGTTCCTTGTCCATTGCCATTGTCGAAATAGTAGGCACTGTGATTGTTAAGACTCAAGTTATACATGGTCACCGGTAGCGTTGTTCCTGGTATAACCGCAATATTTACAGAGCTATTACTAAACGGTCCACTGATTCCTGGTCCACTAATAAAAAAACCGAAGCCATCGTTTACAGTTGCAGGTAATGGTGGCGAATTCACATACTCCATGTATTCTTCAGAACCAAAAATGTAACGGAACTTTACAGTGTCTGTTCTTGGAATAAAGTCGAATTCCAAAACTGCTGCATCGTGACTTGATGATGGTGAAGTGATGATGTTAAGGTCGGGGTCACCAGCAAGATTAAAAACGGTGGTATTCCCTGAATTGTTATTCGGGCCAATGGCATTCAATATTTTACCTGTAGCGAGTAATACCCCAGAGGAAATTCCAAGGTTGGAAGCTGCGCCATTAAAAGTTCCACGTGCAAGTGCCGAACCTGTATAGGTGATATTAGTTGCCGTAATTCCAGGGCCCAACAACACATTCTGAACCAGTTGTGCAGGCGTCATCACCGTGCTCGTTGTCAACTGAGCGCGACTCTGCAATGCTATTATGAGCAAAAAACTACTAAGAACATATTTTATAATCGTTCGAAAATTCATTTTCGGTAGTGCATACTTATTTCAAAACAAATTTACCAAAATTTTGGTTACCCTCGCTATTGATTTTAATTTAATCGGTGAATTCATTGTTTATGTATACTATAGAGTACTTTCGGGGCAAAAAGGTTGCATCTCTTATTTATTAATTTAATCGAAAGTTGAGGTGAATGAAGAGGCAACTCTCCTTCCCCTAAAAACAATTGGAATGAGATGAAGGGAGGGCAATCTATTTTGAGTAATTGAATTAATGGCGAATTAAAGAAAAAAGGGAAGAATAGACAAATCTAATCTTCCCTTTAATTCAGTAGTGGGCCCACTTGGAATCGAACCAAGCACCACCTGATTATGAGTCAGGTGCTCTAACCGAATGAGCTATAGGCCCCAATTGCAATAGAATAAAAGATGAAATCAATCAAATTGTACCGCTTTACTGCAATTTTAGGACTGCGAAATTATATATTTGCAGCCAATTAACAAACACTATTAGCATTTTATTATGATTTTTTCTTTAAATAAGTTCAAAAACATCATTTTTGATTTGGGTGGAGTCATCATCAACATTGATTTACCCCTTACTATGACAGCATTTGAGGAACTAGGAATAAAAGATGTGCCAAAATTGTTTTCCACTACACTTCAGCAACAATTATTCGATTTTCAGGAAAAAGGAACCATTACTTCTGCCCAATTTCGGGATGAGATTCGTAAATTTTCAACTGTTCACCTTCTCGATTCCCAAATTGATGAAGCATGGAATGCTTTACTGCTCGATTTACCAAAAGCTCGTCTTGAATTATTGGAAAAAGTAAAACGTTCGCATCGCACGTTTCTATTAAGTAATACTAACGAAATACATATCCAGACCATTCAGCACTACCTAAACAAAGAATATGGAATCTCTGATTTATCTTCCTTTTTCGAAAAGACATATTTGTCGTATCAATTGGGAATGAGAAAACCTGATGCCGAACTATTTAAATTGGTGCTTGACGAAAATAAATTGAACCCTTCCGAAACATTATTTATTGACGATACGAAACAACATATACTGGCTGCTGAGAAGCTAGGTATACAAACCTATTGGCTCGACCTTTCGAAAGAAAACCTCTTAGACCTTTTCGAATAGTGAGGTTTCATTCGTTTTATTCAAAAAGATAAATCGTCAACCATCATTTTATTCTTTAATTTTGCCCGATTTTAAATCAACAAAAAAGAATGAAAAATAGTATACGGTATTTTATACAAGGTTTGGTTATTACAGTGCCTGTGGCTATTACAGCCATCATGGTTTATCGTATCATCGTTTGGGTGGGTTCCTTGTTCAATATTTTTGGAACAATTGTTAGTCCAGTGGTCGATCCATTTATCATCATCATCACCGCTGTTGCACTCATTTTTTTAATGGGGTTGCTAGGTTCATCCATCATTCTTCGTCCAATGTTCAGTTTGTTCGACAGTGCGCTCGAGCATACTCCCTTTGTAAAAACCATTTATGGTGCAATTAAAGATTTGATTGCCGCTTTTGTTGGCAGCAAAAAACGTTTCAATAAACCTGTGTTGATAACAATAAACAAAGAAAACAACATACAACAACTTGGGTTTATAACTCAAGAAGATTTAAGCGATTTGAATTTAAAGAAAGGAACTGTGGCTGTATACGTGCCCATGTCGTATTCGCTTTCTGGAAATTTACTAATTGTTCCTGCCGAAAGTATTACAATGTTAGATGCCTCTTCTCCAGAGGTGATGAAGTTTATTGTTTCTGGTGGGGTTACCGATTTGGATGAAGAATAATGGTTAAAAAGAAGAAGAACTTTTGTTTGAACTTCTCTCCAAAATATTTTATTTTTCTTGACTTAAAATCAACTCTGCGAGCATTAAATCTTGAGGGCTAGTGATTTTAATGTTCTCCTTGTTGCCTTCAATCAAATTAATTTTTTTTCCAATTGATTCAAGCACACTTGCATCATCAGTAAAGGTCGATTGATATTCCTGCATGAAAGCTTGTTTTAAATCACTTGAATGAAAGCATTGGGGAGTTTGTATAATCGAATACTTGTTCCGGTCAACCGCTTTGTTTTCTCCATTTTCTAAAAACCGAATAGACTCTGTTAAAGGTACTGCAGGAGTTGCATTTCCTGTTTCTTCGGCAGTATTAAAAGCGGTAATAATTGTATTATAGCTCACCAGTGGTCTTGCAGCATCGTGTATACCCACCAGACAATTATCAGGAACAAGTGCTAGTCCATTTTTAACGGAATGAAACCTTGTTTGGCCTCCTTCAGTGATTGTATGTTCAATGTTGAATTGGTGTTTTTCGCATAAGCTCTTCCATTCATCTCGGTATTGAGCATTAAGAACAACAATAATTTGTATGTCGGGAAATGAATGAGTAAATCTTTCGATGGTGCGCATCAAAATAGGTTTACCTTGGAGAAGAATGAATTGTTTTGGAACATCCGATTTCATTCTCGAGCCAGTGCCACCAGCTACTATGATGATGTATTTTTTCATTTTTGTTGTTAGTTGATAGTTGCTAGAAAACCTGCAACTATCAACCAATAACTTGTATTACAATATTAACATCGCATCGCCATACGTATAGAAGCGATACTTTTCTTTTATTGCTTCTTTGTATGCTTTCTGCATCAAATCGTATCCTCCGAATGCATACACCATCATCAATAATGTTGATTCAGGCATATGGAAATTTGTGATCATACAATTGGCTACACTGAAATCGTAAGGAGGGAAAATGAATTTATTGGTCCATCCTTCGAATGGTTTTAAATATCCATCTGTACTTACTGATGTTTCGATAGCACGCATGGTGGTTGTGCCAACACAACATACTTTCTTTTTATCTCTTCTTGCTGTATTTACTATGTTGCAATTTGTTTCGGTAATAAATAATTGCTCCGAATCCATTTTGTGTTTGGTCAAATCTTCAACTTCAACTGTACGGAACGTTCCTAAACCAACGTGTAAAGTAATATTGGCAAAGTTTACTCCTTTTATCTCTAAGCGTTTTAGTAGTTCACGGCTAAAGTGCAAACCTGCAGTTGGCGCAGCTACTGCACCTTCGTGTTTTGCAAACACAGTTTGGTAACGTTCTTTGTCTTCTTCAGTTGGTGCACGTTTAATGTATTTAGGCAATGGTGTTTCACCCATTTCTTCTAATGTCTTACGAAAATCTTCGTATGAACCATCGAATAAGAAACGTAAGGTACGACCACGAGAAGTGGTATTATCAATCACCTCAGCCACTAAAGTATCGTCTTCGCCAAAATAAAGTTTGTTACCAATACGTATTTTACGAGCAGGGTCAACCAATACATCCCATAAACGACTTTCAGCATTTAATTCTCTCAACAAAAACACTTCTATTTTGGCTCCTGTTTTTTCCTTGTTACCGTACATACGGGCAGGAAACACCTTGGTGTCGTTCAATATCATACAGTCACCATCGCCAAAGTAGGTTAAAACATCTTTAAAATGTTTGTGTTCTATCTTTCCTGTTTTGCGATTAACTACCATTAATCTTGCTCCTTCACGAGTTTTTGCAGGATGTTCTGCAACTAAATCTTTTGGTAAGTTGAATTTGAATTGTGATAATTTCATTTCATTTTTTGTTTTGTGTAAGAACTTCTGGAATGAGCTGCTCGGAAGGCGAAACTTATTTCATAAATCTTACGGGATTTATATTAATAATTTTAAAGGGCACAAAAGTAGTATAAAAAAGAGTACTGCCAACAATTATTTTTGGCAGGAATTACCGAAAGTTGAATACAAACAACAATTGCTATTGAGCGTCTTAAGCCGAAATTAACTACTTAACAAAGCAATTACTTTCTGGCAGGTCTTTTATCTTTTCTGAAATTACTTTTTTTGGCAAACGGTCTTTTTGTTTTCACCAAAGGAGTATAATCAGGTCCGGTACCTATTTCAGGAGGCAAAGGAAGTTTTTTCACCTCGCTACCTATCAAGGTTTCTATCTGTAAAAACTTTTGCTGGTCATATTCATTGATAAAGGTAAGCGCCACCCCTGTTGACGATGCTCTGGCTGTACGACCAATTCGGTGTATATAATCGGCTGCATCACCGGGCACATCGTAGTTGATTACTAATCCAATATCTTCAATGTCTATCCCTCTTGATAGAATATCAGTGGCTACAAGTATTTGCAATTGTTTACTTCTGAAATTGCGCAGCACCTCTTCGCGTTCGTTTTGCTCCAAATCGGAGTGAATGGATTTCGCTTTTAGATTGGCTTTTTGTAAATCGCGCTCAAGCTCTTTCACCTTTATTTTGGTTGACACAAAGATGATGACACTTGTTAATTCTTTACCTGCCAACAGCGATTTGATCAATGGGTTTTTCTGAGCATCGTAAACCAAATAAGCACCTTGTATTACTCCTTCGGCTGGTTTTGCCAATGAAATACTGATGTGTTCGGGTTCGTGCAAAAGCTTGGTAGCTAGCGAACGAATGGTGGGTGCCATGGTTGCCGAAAACATCAAGGTTTGTTTTACCTTTGGTAAATAGGTTGTTATTTTCATGATGTCGTCAACAAAACCCATATCCAACATGCGGTCGGCTTCGTCAAGTATTAATGTTTCGAGGTTGTCGAATCGTACATAGCCCATGTTTAAGTGTGCCATTAATCGACCGGGAGTAGCAATAATAATATTTGCTCCATCGGTCAAGGCTTTGCGTTCGCGTTCGAATACAATGCCATCACTACCTCCATAAATGGCAAGTGAACTTACCGAAGTGAAATATGAAAAACCTTGCAAAGCTTGGTCGATTTGCAATGCTAGTTCGCGCGTAGGAACAATGATTAATGTATTGGTTGAATCGGTAGGATTCAATGTAAGTTTGTTGAGGATAGGCAGTAAAAAAGCTGCCGTTTTTCCTGTGCCGGTTTGTGCACATCCTATTAAATCTCGGTTGCTTTGAATGATTGGAATAGCTTGTTCCTGTATTGGTGTTGGGGTTTCAAACCCCATTGAATCTAGCCCTTCCTGAAGGTTTGTCTCAAAATTAAAATCTTTAAAAATCAAATTGTTTTAGTTAATATTTGTACAAAGGTAGTTTATTTATTTGTTATGCTATTTTGGATAGGTCGGCAATCCAAGCATTCAACAAGGTTATTTCCTCTTTTCCTACCACATTTATTTCAATTAGTTTTTGATAACAAACAATCAAATTCTCGTAAATATGTTCTTTCCCCGGTTTTAGAACTAAGGCTTGTAGTTCTTTACAGATGTTTAGATTATTAGAATAGCCTGGTATTTCATCTTCAAAATCTTTCATCAAGTTATGTTCGTTACGTTCTTGCCAAACGGTGCTTTCGTGATAAAGTACACTCCATCCACATTCCCAAGCAATGCGCTGAGCTACATAGCTTCTCCAGATGTCTGTCATTCGGAAACTACAGTACGAAGGCAAGTACATCAATGCAAAGGCTTCTTTGAACCAATGTGTATTTTGCGAATTGAAAGGACTCCAAGCATTTTTTCCAAGCGCTATTTTATTTTTTAGTTCGAACGAAAGTGGCAATGGATAAGTCAATCGATACACTGCATCTACATCTGGGTTTTCGTCAGCAAGACCTTGTTGAATAGGGCAATGAATGATTTCGTTTTTTAAGGTCGAAAGTTCGGTTTGCTTTTTTTGTAATTCTTCGAGTGGATAACCACGAGGCCAAATGAACGATTTGGTGAAGTAATGATACACATTCACCCAACCTGTGTTTTCGAAAACATGGCTTTTTACATCACTTTGTTTTTCGCTCCAAAACTCTTCGCGAGGAATGTTGTCATCATCGGTTTCTACCAATTCGGTGACCCCATTTTTGATGGCTAATAAATAACCAAGGTTCTTACGAGAGTAATGACGAGTGGGTGCTATCTTGGCCAATTCGAATGGTAAGGTTTGCTGACGTGCCACACTCCAAAAATCGCAACCATCAAGGTTGAATTCGGCTGGAGATTTGGTATCGCCCATTACAATAAATGGAAGGTTACGTTTTTTACACTCTTCGGCAAACTGAATTAGAATAGGATGTTTATCGTTTGCAATGGAAGTAATGATTAATGATTTTGACATAATAGGTTTTGTGTATTTTATTCTTCTTTCCTCATCATCAATGGTGATGAATGAAAGGAAGGAACTAAGGTTATAATGTTGGTTTGTTTCCCATCAATCGTTGAACGAAATAATAAAACAAAGTTTGATATGCATTCTTTATTGCGTTTGGCGACACTCTTGGCGAAGGTGCTTGATAATGGATAGGTACTTCGAAGTTTCTTCGTTTGCGCAATAGGTATCTAAGTTCGGTTTGATAGAAATGCGCCTTCGATTTAAATTCATGGGTAATGATTTTTGCCACCACATCTCTATGGAAACCTTGATATCCCGAGGTCATATCGCGAAGTTTGGTACCCAATAATACATTGGCCAAAATGGTTCCTGTTTTTGATAACATTCTTCGTTTGAAAGGCGAATCGCCCATGGAGCCTCCATTGATAAATCGGCTACCGAACGCACATTCGTTTCCTTCGTTCAAAACTCTTAAGAACATAGGTATGGCTCGTGGGTCGTGCGAAAGACCTGCATCCATTTCGATGATGATGTCATGATTGGCTTCGTAAGCTGCTCTTAATCCGCGAACATAAGCATCCACCACATTCTTGTTTTCGGGTGCCCACACTGTAACGTAGCGAGGGTCTTTGGCGCTCAATTCTTGACAAAGCTCAAGTGTTCGGTCTTTCGATGCTTTATCAATAACAAAATAAATATTGCCCGGATTGAGTTCGTTAATTACAAAATTCAACATGTCGATAAAAGGCAAAAAGTCTTGCTCTTCGTTCGCCATTGGTATTACTATTGCCCACTTTTTGTAATAAAACATATTCTTAGTCGCGCTTATTATCTTATTTTTTTAGAATGACAAAATTATACTTTTTTATTACTTAACGCAGTAGTAAATTTACTTTCTCGCTCTTTGTCACCATTTAGCTTGAAATAATAAAGGTAAAAATTGTCGTAATCGCCTTTTAGCTTTTCGTAGGTCATGCTTGGCATTCGGTTGGCAATGTAGTAATCGAGATACATCGGGAAATCGGTGTACTGAAAATCACCACCAAGACGGGCTTTGAGCTGAGCGATGAGTTTTACATCATAGGTAATAATCTCGGTTTTGATTTGATAAGGCGAGAAATTAATATTGGCATATCGAAAGGTATCTTTGGTAATGGGTCGAGCATGGATAGGAAATACAAAGTTGATGTTTTTGCTTTCGAAATAATCAATGGTTCCATGTTTTTCGTGACCTATTCGTTCGCGTTTTTCAATCTTCGAATGAGCTATCAAGGTATCGGTGAGGCCATGAAACTCTTGTATATAGCTAAAATTGGCAAAGTAGCCCATACAAGCTTGTCCTCCTTTTATCAACATCCGAGCTTCTATTCCATCGAAACAATTGTTGAGTGCTTTGCCCATTTTTATTTCGTTTTCCATGGGGTAATAACTCGTGTATACATACCTTTCGTCCGACACATCGCCATTCCAAGTTATTATTTCTTTGCCATTGGCATCGGTCTTTTTAAACACATCCATGCGCAGGGTAGTTTCTATCAAACTAGCTGCTACCAGCACACCCAATGCAAGGTTCACGGTTTTTGGTTTCACCAGTTTGAGCACCGAATAAAAAATAATGAAGTAAATAAAAGGTGCAATGGGAATGATGAAGCGGGCATACATAAAATCGCCACCTACTTTGGCAACAAAGAAAACCAAATAGAGCAAAACGATTTTGATAGCCACCAAATAAGCAGCATTCCAATTGTCGCTCAAAAAATGTTTGAGGTTTTCTTTAAACTTATTTTTGAGCAATGGAAAGATGATGAACAAGGGTAGAATAAACGCCAACAAGGAGATAAAGTGAGGTTTGAAATACAGCCAGAGGTACGAAAATCCTTTACTGAAATTACTTTCGTTGCCTAGCTTATCGTAATACGTGTTCGGGAAAATGAATCCATAATAATGGTATCGCCACATAAAATAAGGAACGTAGATAACCACAAAAGCCAGATTGAAATACAATAGAATGCTGATGATGTTGGGTAATGTTTTTTTCTGAAAAAACAGATTACAAACAAAAAGCAAGTTGGCCAGAAACACGATTAACAAAGTGTCGGGGCGAGTCATCAGTGCTAGACAAAGGAAAAAGCCAGTGAGGAGGTAGCGTTTGGTAGGAGCGATGGAAGTAAAGAAAAAAACGAAAAACGAAGTGCACAGCAAAAAGCTGAACAACGATGTTTCTAAGCCCGAAGTGGCCCAAGTATTATAATCGTAATTGAGTGCCAAGGCCAAGGTGATGAAGGGAAGCAAAAACACTTCGTACCGTTTCGAGATTTTGAAACTAATAATGGAAACCAAGGTGAGTGTGCCTACGGAAGCCAATATGCCGAGCACCTGAACGGTAACCAAGGGGTCGCGCTTGAGCCACGAAAAAAAGCTGATAAGCATGATCCACAGAAAATCAGTAAACCCTTCCACGCGCTCGCCTTTGTTGTACACCAATCCGTTGCCTGCCAAAAAATTTTGAACATAACGCAAAGCAATAAAAATATCATCGCCCAACCATTTGAGCTTATACGAATACACAATGCTTACCACAATGGCTATGGCCGAGATGAGAATAACTAGACTTGGGTTGGTAGACTTTACTGGAATTGATGCTTGTTGATGTTTTGGTTTTGCTGCCATAAAGGTTATTTAATAAGTTTCAAAAGTAATGAAAAAAGGATTAGTTGGTAGAGAGTTTTGTGGAGGCAATAGTAAATAGGCAATAGCGAATAGGCAATTAGAGTGATTAAGGTTATTTAGGTATTTTTTTCCACAAAGACCCCAAAATATACACCATAATTTTACTTCAAAATTGGAAAAAGTATACGGAACGCGAACGAAAGGATGCGGAACGAGAACGAAAGGATGCGGAACTCAAACGAAACCATGGTTTGGATGAGTGAAACCATGGTTTGGATGAGTGAAACCATGGTTTGGATGAGTGAAACCATGGTTTGGTGAGTGAAACCATGGTTTGGATGAGTGAAACCATGGTTTGGGTGAATGAAACCATGATTTGGGTGAATGAAACCATGGTTTGGGTGAACGAAACCATGGTTTGGGTGAATGAAACCATGGTTTGGGTGAATGAAACCATGGTTTGGGTGAATGAAACCATGATTTGGGTGAATGAAACCATGGTTTGGGTAAATGAAACCATGGTTTGGGTGAACGAAACCATGGTTTTCTCAATTCTCACCTCTAATATCTCCCTTTCAAAATCCTAAATCGCCTTAATAAGTCATATTCACCCGCTGTTGCTAGCCTTTTTCGCCTGTGCCGTTTATTAGGTGGTGCCCGCTGGCGCGAGCGCAATGTCATTAAGTTAAGGGTTCAAAAAGCAGGTTTAAAGTTCTTTGTAATGGTCGGTTTCTTTCGTTTTCTGTACTTTAGAGTATTTCTTGGAAAAC
>CAIWDF010000170.1 GCA_903911435.1 uncultured Bacteroidota bacterium | reverse complement strand
GCCCACTTGAAAGTTGAATATTTTATTGGGAGAATACGAAAGGTATCCCGAATAATATTGATAAGCATACATCGTATTCAACGAATCGGTATTGGCACGATACGCATATCCCATGCCCGGCACCACGTGAGTTTGTCGTACAATTGAATCGGTGCTTGAGTTGAACACAGCTCTTCCAGCAAGTGCTTTAAAATTGAATGAAAACTTTTTGCCAATGTCGCCATTCAAACTTGCTCCAATTGCTAAGTCATTTGTCATCCGCGACACCGAACCTAATTGATAACCCGTTTCGGCAACCACCAAAGGTGAAATTTCAATTAACGATTTGTTTTCGTTCTTGTCAGTTGTTTTCGCTTTCGCTTTTAAGCCCGCAAACCCTCTAGGGAAAGTAGAACTCGAATCGTTGATTTGATAAATATCTGCATAACGAAATGGTTTTACAAAGGTCTGAAAGTTTTGTTCCGAGCTATTGTAATACTTGTCAATGCCCCATAAATAGTCGCGCTGCAAGGTGTAGTTCATCTGCTGAGCTTGCAAAGCACCGCAAACAGAAATCAAGAAAAGAACAATTAGATTACTTTTTTTAATCATTGTTTATGATGAACACGTTTGTTTTTTTGTCTTTTGAGCAAGGTTGGAATTTGTGCAAGAATAAGCACAACAGCAAACATGATGATGAATACATAAGTAGGATTGAGTACACTCAGAAAAAGACAAAGCCCGATAACAAATACATTGACAATGTAGATTACAATCACTGTTTTTCTATGACTACAACCAATGTCAAGCAATCGGTGATGAAGGTGATTGCGGTCGGCCGAAAATGGTGATAACCCACGAATGGTGCGATAAACAAATATTCGCAACGTATCCGTAAGCGGATATACCAACACAGCCATCGCAAATATTGGTTTCGAAACGTGAAGCAAGAATTCGTTTGGAATGGTGCTTACATCGTATGAAATAAGTTTGATGGCAAGTATACAAATGATGAGCCCAATCGTTAATGAACCCGAATCGCCCATGAAGATTTTAGCAGGCGAGAAATTGAAAAATAAAAATGCAAACAACGAACCTGCTAATGCAAATGCAAGAGCAGCCATCACCGCATCGCCCACAAAAGCAAACCAAGTGCCGAACGCAAGTGTAGCAATTAATCCCACACCACTCGCCAAACCATCAACACCATCAATTAGATTGAAAGCATTTACCACCACAATGTAAGTGAAGATGGATAAGAAAATACTTGCCCAATAAGGCAAATCGTGAATCCCAAAAATGCCATGCATACTAACAATACGTATGTCGGCCATCAAAACAAGTATCATACTCACCATCATGTGTGCGATGAGTTTTTTTACAGGAGCTGTACCAATTATGTCGTCTTTTATGCCAACAAAAAACATGAGCAACAAAGTAGCAACAATGTATTTGTAATCATCCATCGCTTTCAATTCGATAATAGGGTCATGAATAAGATTTCGAGGAAACCAAAGCGAAAAGGAGAACAAGGTTCCAGCAAATAAAATCACACCACCAATTGTGGGAATGGCATGTTTGTGAAGCTTTCGCTTTTCAGTTGGGTCGTCAAATAGTCGTTTCAAAATAGCAACCTTAATTAAAGAAGGAGTGGCGAGCAATACCACCATAAACGCTGTAACAAATACTAATACTAAAAATTCCATGGGTTAGGTTTATTAAAAATCGTAATATAAATTTGTAAGAGATGTTCGGACACCAAAATACACCCATTGTGTATTGTTTGTCTTTCTATCTGTTTGTTCGGTTCGGTTTGATACACCAAACACAATGTTAAAGTTGGATGACTTATTCAGAAGGTATCCAATATGAATATCTTCAGTTACTATCGTAGTTTTTAATCCTTGAGTCGTTTGCACATTTTCCATGTTTTGTGAGATGGGATAAGCATTATCCGATTTAAAAACATTGCTACCAAAATTGAAGTTCAAACTATCAGCCCCTTTCACAGCATAGTTTCCTTTTAGTTCAACAAAAAAATTATTGAAGCGATAGTTGACAAACCCAATAGCTTCGTAGAAATTAGCTCCCAAAGGGTGAGCCAATGATTGGTTATAGTGGGTATAACTTTGCTCTGGATTGGTGCTAGAATAGGAGTAAGGACGTACATTGTTGTACTCCAACTGAAGATGCAAGTTTTTTATAGTGAACAAATCAAAATACTTAATTCCTATTTGATAACCATACTTATTAACCTTGTCGCCTCTATCGTTCTTTATATTTACATCATCCAACATGCCTTGTCCAAATATGGAAATGCTATTGGTGAATTTAATTTTGATGGTAGCACCTAACACAATATTGTTCGTATTGTGCAATCCGTAATTCAAAGTATTCACACCAATCACAGGATCGAAAGTATTGAAGTTTACATGTTGACGGTTGGTTGAATCAGCAGCCTCCCATATCATTCCGTGAAACAATCCGAGTTGCAAACGTTTGAAAAAATTCATACTCAAGAGTTGAAAGCTACCAACTTTCTTTTGAAATAAACGCTCAACATGGGCTGGAGTGGTAACTCCACCATCAGTGAGATTCATAAACGAAGTGTACAAATTTGTGTACTGAATATTCTTGTAGGTAGTTGTTATCCTTGCATACGGATAGTTAAAGGCATTATCGGATAGAAGTAAAGAACGATAACCATCGCCAATAAAGTTTTTGCCATTGCCAATTTGAAAGTTGAAATATTTATTGGGCGTATAAGAAACATATCCTGAAGCCATGGCATAGTCATATCCATTCTTCTTAAAAGGTTTCGAGCGTCCTTGCCCAGGAATCACCGCATAATTCTCGTTAGTATTAGCAGGTTGAGGAAATAATTTGGTGGTGGTAGCAATGTATGAATCAAGGTAACGAGGGAAGGTAGATTGGTTCTCGTAAAAAGAAGTTTCAAACGCAAACTTATTTCCAATTCCTCCTCTCACCATAAAACCTCTAGTGTTGGTGTATAATTTTTCACCAGTCGTATCGGCACGATCGACTCCAAACTGAAAGTTGAAAAGAGGGTCAATATTCAAACGGAATTTATCAGTAGTGTCGTTCACCACCACAAAGCTCTCTTCTCTAAATTTTCTGTAGAGATAAGTTCCTTTTGATTTGTCTTTTGAAGGAAATTTCGGCTTGGTGATATAAGGTTTAAAACAAGAAAGGTCCACATCACCTACTGAGTCAGCTTTAGCGGACTGGTGACTAATGTTTGATTTACCTAAAGTATCATTTGTATTTACAGAAGTCGGATGTGATGAATGAATTAAATTTAATTGTCTTTCGAACTCTAATCCCCATTCTCTATTCATCTGCACATTTTGCTGAGCAAAAATACTTGCAGGAACAAGGAAGAGCATATAAAGTACTTTTTTCATTATTAATTTCCTCAAATTCTTTCACACTTACTGAGCGTGTTGATTCTTTAAATTTTAAGATTTAAGAATATTCTTCACTTCGTTGTAAACTGAAGTAATACCCTCTTCTAAACTAATTTTATGTTTCCATCCAAAAGAATGAAGTTTGCTTACATCCATTAGTTTGCGGGGAGTTCCATCTGGTTTAGTTGTGTCAAATTTTAATTCGCCAGTATAACCAACAATCTTTTTTACAAGTAATGCCAAGTCTTTAATGGTGATATCTTCGCCAACTCCAATATTAACGAGTCCTGGTTCGTTGTAATTTTGCATCAAATAAAAACAGGCGTCAGCCAAATCATTTGCATGAAGGAATTCACGCATTGGAGTACCTGTACCCCAAATTTCTACAGCTGGTAAATTGCTCATCTTTGCAGTATGGAATTTCCTAATCAAAGCGGGCAGTACGTGAGAATTATTTAAATCGTAATTATCATTCTGTCCATAAAGATTAGTTGGCATCACAGATATGAAGTTGCATCCATACTGACTTCGATAAGCGTCACACATTTTTATTCCTGCAATCTTTGCAATAGCATAAGGTTCGTTGGTGTCTTCCAAAAGTCCAGTTAATAGGTACTCTTCTCTCAACGGTTGAGGTGCTAATTTTGGATAGATGCACGAAGACCCCAGAAACATTAATTTCTTAACCGAATTTTTGTATGAGAAATGAATAACATTGGATTGAATCATTGTATTCTCGTAAATAAAATCAGCTCGAAAGGTGTTGTTTGCTATAATTCCTCCAACTTTTGCAGCTGCAAGAAAAACATATTCAGGTTTCTCATTTGCAAAAAAATCAGCAACTGCTTGCTGATTTCTTAAATCCAACTCTTTTGAAGTTCGAGTAACAATATTTGTAAAACCTTCTTTCTCTAACTTTCTATGTATGGCCGAACCAACCATTCCACGATGTCCAGCAATGTAAATTTTAGAATCCTTGTTCATCTACTCGTGAAAATTCATTATTTTATGTCCACCTTCAAGTAAGTATTTGTCTTTCTTGAATAATTTAATATCACTATCAACCATTTCGCTTACTAATTGCTCAAGGGTATGCTTTGGTTCCCATCCAAGTTTTTTCTTCGCTTTTGATGCATCACCGATTAATAGCTCCACTTCTGTTGGTCTGAAATATTCAGGGTCAACTTCTACAACCACCTTACCTGTTGCAATATTAATTCCCTTTTCATGCTCATTTTTGCCTTCCCATTTTAGTTTAATGCCTACTTCACCGAACGCGAGTTCAACAAACTTGCGAACAGTAATTTTTTTGCCAGTAGCTAATACGAAATCGTCTGGTTCATCTTGTTGCATCATCATCCACATTCCTTCTACATAATCTTTTGCGTGTCCCCAATCGCGCTCAGCATCAAGGTTTCCAAGGTATAGCTTTTCTTGTAACTCTAAGTGAATTTTTGCAACAGCTCGTGTTATTTTCCTTGTCACAAATGTTTCTCCACGTATCGGACTTTCGTGATTAAACAAAATACCATTGCAAGCAAAGATATTGTAAGCCTCACGATAGTTCTTGGTAATCCAGAAACCATAAACTTTAGCAACACCATAGGGTGAACGAGGATAAAAAGGAGTTGTTTCTTTCTGAGGAATCTCTTGTACATATCCGTACATTTCGGAAGTTGAAGCTTGATAAAAACGAGTTTTCTTCTCCATCTTCAATATGCGAATTGCTTCCAAAATACGCAAGGTCCCAATTGCATCTGCATTGGCTGTGTATTCAGGTGTTTCAAAAGACACTTTCACATGAGATTGTGCAGCCAAATTATAAATTTCGTCAGGTTGTACTTCTTGAATGATGCGGATTAAGCTAGTTGAATCTGTCAAGTCACCATAATGAAGGAAGAAATTTACTTTATTCTCATGTTGGTCTTTGTATAAATGATCAATGCGTCCAGTATTAAACATTGAGCTTCTACGCTTGATTCCATGTACAATATAACCTTTGCCTAGCAACAATTCGGCTAAATAAGCGCCATCCTGACCTGTTACTCCTGTAATTAATGCTATTTTACTCATTTTCTTTTTTTAAAAATTGTCTGCAATTATACGAAAAATAACCTTACACATAACTTTTTGTTGATTGCCGTCAGTATACACTTCTATCCATACTATCAACTTAAAGCAAACTACTATAAAAAAAACATTGCCATTTGAGAATTAACTATAAATTTGCAAAATATTAAAAATAAAAATTATTTACTATTATGAATTTCCCAGAGAATTTAAAGTACACAAAAGACCACGAATGGATACGTGTTGAAGGTAATGTTGCATATGTTGGAATTACAGATTTTGCACAGAGTGAATTAGGTGATATTGTTTATGTAGATATCACAACTCTAGGTGAAGAAATTGCACATGAACAGATTTTTGGTACAGTGGAAGCAGTTAAAACTGTTTCTGATTTGTTTATGCCAGTTTCAGGGGTTATTAAAGAAGTTAACAAAGGTTTGGACACAACACCTGATGCGGTGAATAAGGATCCTTACGGAAATGGCTGGATGATTAAAGTTGAAATGACAGACGCTTCACAAGTAAATTCATTGTTGTCAGCTAATGACTACAAAGCTTTAATAGGACATTAATTAATGAGTTTGAAGAACGAGTGTTTTACTGTTTTTAGTTAAGTAAAAGTCTAACCTTCTTAATAATTCACCAACCAACTATGTTTTTTAAATATACCAAATGGTCCATAGTCTGGGCTTTGGTTATTCTTGTTTTATGCGGAATGCCTGGAAGGGACATTCCGCATATTTCTTTTCTGGAACTCCTAAGTTTCGATAAATTTGTTCATGCGGGAATATTTTTCGTTCTTCTACTACTCACGGTACGTGGAATTTCACTGCAGACGCGTTTCTCTTCTCTTCAACTTTATGCAAAGTCCTTTTCTGTTATCACTTGTATCATTTACGGAGGCCTCTTAGAAGTTATGCAAGGAACAATTTTTATTGAACGCTCGGCAGATGTGTTCGATTTTATTGCGAATAGTGTGGGCTGCCTTATTGCTTTGGCCTTTTACGATAAGCTGGAGAAAAAGATTCTAATTCATCTTATAAAATAAAACTCTCTGATTAGTCACTCCTTTGAACACCAAGTGAAATGTCAATTACATATATATAGGGCAAACACGTTTTTTTGCAACAAAAGGTATTACCTTTTTGAAAATGTAGATGACTGAAATCTCGAAACCTCCTCTATGATTTGTTGCTGCGGATAGCTTAGATGTATTGATGTCATAACTCATTCCAACATTAAAGTTCCTATAATCCATTGTAGCTGCAATAATGAAAGCATCCTTTAATCGGTAAAATGCACCCAACGAAATAGCTGAGGTCATGCCGTCAACAGGAGTAAGCAGGTATTTAGCGAAACTTCCAACCGTTGTTTCATTGTACTTTCCTTGATGCTGATAAATGAAGGAGGGTACTAAATCCAATTGTTCGGATACAGGAAACTCACTCATTCCACTAAAAGCCGTTTTTATATCTAAGCGATCTGTTCCATCGCTATAAAATTTCTGTTTGGGGCGAGTCATGTGTTGAAGTGAGATACCCACATTAACCATTTTTCTATTGTTCATTTTGTATAAGTATGCAATGCCTCCGCCAATATCAAAATAAGTGATTCGATAAGATGAAAAGTTTTCACCACTTGCTAAGGCTGGATTATAAGCATCACCATCATATTGGTTGTCGAACGAAAGAGCTGATGGATTAAAACTTTTAGTTGTCATTCCTGGTTGTATCCCTAATGAAATAAAATGAGTAGAATCCTTATTTATTTTTTTGATATAATCAATTGGTAGAAAAACGTTGGTAGTGCTCAGTTTCGAATCGCCAGATTTGTCCGTATTTACTAATAGACCAACTGCTGGGATACCTTGCAGAATTTCGTTCTTCCAACGAGTATCTGTAGATAATGAAAATGTTCGGTATGGCACCGGTACACTTGACCATTGATTTCTCATATTCCCGACAAAGCGCCAATCTCCATCAAATAAACCTGTTTGAGCAGGATTAAGATTTAGAGGAGAATTGTTAAATTGAGAAAAATGAATATCCTGAGCAAATGAAAGCGACATCACCCCTTTTAATATAAAAAATATTCGAATAGCTTTATTCATTTTTCTTGATCTCGAATCATCTTATCAAGGTAACATTACCTTTCTTTTTTAATTCCTCACCATTGTAGCATGTTGCCTTTATATACCAGGCAAAAACATCAGGGCTAGCGGGTTCTCCTTTAATGATACCATCCCAACCAATTTTTAAATCAGATGTTTCAAATATCAATTCTCCCCATCTATCGTATACAGCAAAATAAACGGATGATAAACTATTACTTCTGACATACAAAACATCATTTGTACCATCTCCATTTGGTGTAAATGTATTCGGAACAAAGACATCATCAAGGCTACATTTCATAGAGACTACATATACAGTAACCATGGCTGTCTTAGGGCAACCGGAGGAATCGGAAATGGTGACAGTGTATGTCGTTGTCACAGTTGGCGAAGCTATCGGGTTAAAGGAAGTGGTTGAATTTAATCCGAGAGCTGGGCTCCAAATAACACTTAAGGTAGTATCGGTGAGAGCATGAAGAATTGTTGATTGGCCGTTACTTATTGTATCTTTATCACTTGTAGCTATTAAAGGGAAAGTAGCAGGTGTATAAACTGAAACCGTTGTAGTTAATTGTTGTGTGCAGGTATCATTTTGAGGATTAACAAAAGTTATTGAAACCGTATAAGTGGTGGTGTTTGCAGGACTCGCAGTTGGGTTCGCAATTGAAGGGGAACTCAAGTTAATTGCTGGTGCCCAAGAATAACTGATGCCTCCAGAAGCTAATAATTCAGTGCTGTTTCCTGCACAAACACTAGTAGGTGCATTTACTGAGATGCCTGATAAATTATCGAATTGAATAATAGTGGTGTCTTTACATCCATGAATATTTGCTGAGATGAGACTTATGTTATAATTACCATTGTTTGCATAAACATGAATTGGGTTCTGAACATTAGACAACTGACCATCGCCAAAATTCCATTGCCAATTAATAGGAGCGGTATGCGATGAATCATACAGTTGAAGTATATTTGTGCAAGGAGTATTTAGAAAATCAAAATTACTTGTTATGCCTTCATATACAGTAATATTGTGAATAGCAGTATCTGCCATAACACACGTGCCATTATTCACCACTAAGGAAACTTCATATGTTCCAGGAATTGTGAATACGTGTGTAGGGTTGAAAACAATAGAAGTCGTGTCGCCATTGCCAAAGTTCCATAGATAATTTCCCCACGAAGTACTTTGATTATGGAAAGTGATACTGTAAGGGGCGCATCCATTTAAGCTATCAACCGTGAATTGTGCGGCAACTGGAGGCACTTGAAAGTCGAATTTAAATGTTCCATTGTTGCAATTCGAATTCATGTTTATTCCTTCTTGTGGATGACCAACCTGATCAACACCAGATGAATCAGGAATAAAATTGGGGCTTGTATATGGCCAAGAACCGGTTGTTACAGGAAAATCATTGTGTCCCCCACACCCAGCACATACTGATTGATACACAATTCCCTTTTTGTCAAACCTGCTTGTACCACCATCTACATGCTCTCTACTAAGTGGGCCTCCAAAATAAGTTGCGTACACCAGTGATGAGGCATTAGGAGAAAGTACAAATAAATAAAAATTGAATCCATCCGTTGAGGGTTGAATTGCATTTGAGGTGAGTGGCATTCCATTGGTTGCAACACCCGTAATAATATTACCCCCCCATCCACTTACGTAAATGTTCCCACAGTCGTCAACAAGAAATGCAGCAGGAGAGATATTTGGCATTCCATTGCCGTTTCCGAAAACAGTTGAAAAAGACAATGTGTTTAAAGTTTTATTCATTTTTGTAATGAACTGTCCACTTCCTGAATTATGATAAACACCAGCACTTATGGGCATAGAGCCTTCTGTTTGCCCAACCACATAAACATTGGAACTCTGATCCAATTGTACAAAATAGGTTTGGTCATAGCTGTTTGTTCCCCAATATGTAGCACAGAGTATGGCTGTTCCATCTTTTTTTATTTTCGCAACATATCCATCCGCTTTTCCCCCTGAATAATTAGGTTTAAGAACACCTGAAGTGGTTGGGAAATTTGTGCTACGTGTGCCACCAGTTACATACACATTTAACGAATCATCTAAAGCCAAAGCATAACCAGCATCATTATCGCTTCCTCCAAGATAGGTGCTCCAAATAAGTTGTGAGAAATTGGAATTCAATTTGAAAATAACAGCATCTTGTTTACCTCCTAATACGTTATCAAATCCATTTACAATAGGGAAATTACTTGAGCGAGTAGAACTTGAAACATAGGCGTTACCCATTGAGTCGACATTGATTTCTCCTCTATATTGATCACCGTAATTGTATTGCAGAGAGTCTAAGGGATACTCCCAAGTATTAGCCCCAATTAGAACAGTATCATTATTTGTATTTACGCCATCATTGCCATTTCCGCCTAAATAAGTTGATGCTAAAAGGGCTGTACCCATAGGATTGAACTTTGCGACATAAATATCTGTACCTCCACCAAAAGTGGTTCCATTAAAATAAAAACTTAAATAAGTGCCTCCGTTAAAAGTAGTATCAAAAGCACTAGATGTGGTTGGAAAATCAGATGAGCCAGTAGCACCATAAATTAATAGATTATCTTGCCTATCTACAATCAAACTTGTAACAATCTCCGTACTTGTAGTTCCTCCCAAATAAGTTGAATATCTTAAAAATGTACCAGAAGAATCATATTTTGTAATCACCACATCTGTTCGGCCTGATTGAACATTCCCATTATATGAAGTGTCGTAGGCACCTAGCGTTGTGGGGAATCCCTGATTGAAACACGTACCACCAGAATATAAATTACCTTGAGCATCAAAGGTAGCAGTCATTCCGAAATTGTCGGCTAACGAACCCGAAGAACAAGCAAATACCAATATTGGGTCAATAATCAACTCTAAATTCTTATTATACCCATTAGGAAACTTAAATTGAACAATATTATCTTGGAGAAAAAAATCGCAAAGAACTTCGACTTTTTTTTCATCAATAATTTGGTAAGCCATTGGTGCTTGTTCTTGCATTTCATTTACTGATGTGGTTAGTGTTAAGGCTCCTTTGTTCAGTTTAATCCTATCAAGCCCTTCGTATAACAATTTAATTTCATCCGTATTTGCATGGGGAGCAACAATGAAATTATATTTTACACTATTCTCCATACCTAACACTTGCATGTCAATACCTTGATACAAACCTTTAAAATAGACTTCACTGAAATTTTTTACTCCTCCTGACCAATGTTTTTTATTGTTCCCAATAAAAAAATTGCAATAATCGGAGGTGGCTTTTCCGGTAGAGATTTTCGGTGATTGATTAGCATTCAGAAAACTCATTCGAAAGGCATGCGAACGTATCGTTGAACCTCCTGAAATTAACTTTTCTGTTCGTTTTCCAATGTGATTATTACGCAAAGTTTCTTTGTCGTAAAAATTATATGTAAAACAATTGTTCTGTAAGAAAAGTACCCCACCATCCAATTGCGCGCGGAATCTTATTCTTTTGTCCCATTGTGTTATGTTCTCTGTGAATTTCACTCGAGTCTCCGTTACTGGAGTTTTAACACGTTGAGACACTCCTTGGTTAACCAAAGAGAAATAATAAATTATCAAAATAAGTTTACGATACGATTTCACAACGTATAAAGCTATAACTCAGGTTTCAATTAAACTTTCAAAATTACCTTATTAATTTCTAAAATGCAAAAAAAGAACTTTAAATCAATTTCATATTTTGCAAATTGAGATAAAGAGAAAAGATATGGCAAAATTATTGTTAAGTTGAAAAAGAATTGATTAATATTGCAATTCGAAACCAAGCATTAACCCTTAAATTTTGTTATGGGAACTCAAGCAAGCAAAATAACACATGGCGTACACATCAGTGTGGATACCAAATATCAAATAGAACACTCAGTAATCGAACACCGCCATTATCTTTTCTCATATAGAATATGCATTGAGAATAAGAGTGAATACACAGTGCAGTTATTGTCTAGGCATTGGGAAATCTTCGATTCTTCTGGAGAAAATAGTGTGGTAGATGGGCCAGGTGTAGTTGGAGAACAACCGATTTTGGAGCCAGGAGAAATATTCGAATACGAATCTGCGTGCAGTTTAAATTCCGATATGGGGAAGATGAAAGGTACTTATTTGATGGAAAGACAAATCGACAAAACTCACTTTATTGTTACTATTCCTGAATTTGAATTAATAATCCCTCAAAGACTTAATTAGTACTCTTTATTTATGAAAAGACCTGAATCAGTAGAATTTCCTGAATATTTCAATAAATATATCAACTTAATAGTAGGCGATAATATATTAAAAGTAATGGAAGATCAAATCATTGACTTTCAGGAACTCATTTCAAGCTTTACTGAAGAAAACGAGGATTTTGTTTATGCTCCTGCCAAATGGACACCTAAGGAAGTGATTGGCCACATAATAGATACGGAGCGCATCATGGCTTATCGTGCATTGTGTTTTGCAAGAAAAGACAAAACACCTTTGCCAGGATATGATGATATGGAGTATGTGAAAAATGCAAGATTCAATTCAAGAACACTATACGATTTGGCTCATGAATTTGCTGTAGTGCGTGAATCTAACCTTGCATTATTCAAGCGACTTGATAAAGAAGCGTTAGATGAAGTTGGAGTTGCTAACGGGAAGTCTATTTCAGTGAGGGCAACGTTATTTTTTATTGCGGGTCATACATTGCATCACATCAATGTAATCAGAGCTAAATATTTGATTCCATAGTTTTTTCTGTTTATTACTTCTAAATAACTCTAGGTAGGCATTTGATTTGGTTTTTCTAACTAAAAGGCTACTTCAATAAATGTTGACTTCTCTTTCTAGTTCAACTCCAAACTTTGTATTTACAGATTTTATAATCTGATTCGACAAATCCAACAATTCACTTCCTCTTGCATTTGCATAATTCACTAATACTAGAGCTTGTAATTTATGAACACCTGCATCTCCTATTGTTTTGCCTTTCCATCCACATTGTTCAATTAGCCAACCTGCCGCAAGTTTAAAATTACCATTCTCTAATTCATAACCAACGATATTTGGGAATTCTGTTTTCATGTCTTCAAGATTAGATCGTTTGACTTCAGGGTTTTTGAAAAAACTTCCAGCATTTCCTATTTCAGAAGGGTTGGGCAGTTTGCTGTTTCTTATCGCACACACAGCTTTGCTTATTGCACTAATACTTAGATCTTGAATTCCCATTGCTTCCAACTCTTTTTCTAAGGCACCATAGTTAATATTGTAGTTGGGTTTTTTGTTTAGTTTAAGAGTTACTGATGTAATCAGATATTGATCTCTCAATTCGCGCTTAAAGACACTTTCTCTGTAGCCAAACTTACATTCATCCTTGTTAAATTTTTGTATAAACTTATCCTTAATGTTCCATGCTTCGAGTTCCTTGAAAGAATCTTTAAGTTCCATTCCATATGCCCCAATATTTTGCATCGGACTTGCTCCAACACAACCAGGAATAAGTGAAAGATTTTCTAATCCTGCATAATTATGTTCAATGCAATACATCACCAGTTGGTGCCATACTTCACCGGCATTAGCTTTCACAAAATAATGTTCCTCATCTTCATCAACCAACTCAATGCCTTTTATCGCATTCTTGATTACTAGCCCATCCACATTTTTAGTGAACAGTACATTGCTCCCCCCCCCCAAGATTAGCTTACTGCATTTCAAAAAGCGAGAATCTTCAAACACTTGATTTATTTCATACAAATTACTAACTTCTATAAAATATCTAGCAGAAACATCTATGCCAAAGGTGTTTAAATTTTTCAACGAATAATCTTCACGAACATTTATCGCCATCTAATTCTTTTTTATCAGAACAAAGGTAGAGTTATTTTTACAGAAACCTTATCCCTTATTCTCTAAACATTCTCGAAGGGAGAAAATAGCGGTAACGATACTATTGTTTGTTGTTGCCGGTTTCGCTTTCATAAATTTGAATGTGTAATGTTTGCTAAATGTAATGCCTTCTCAAAATAAAAGTTGAATTTTATTAGCATATAAAATCAATGCACTGATTTTTTTAACAACCATAATTTGAAAACAAGAAATTGAAGATGATTCGATTCACTTTTCTTGCTAATTCTCTCCTCCCCATCTGTACGAATCATTTTCTAATCCGCACAAATCGATTACTCGGTTTATCACTGTAGACGCAATTTCTTCAGGGGTCGTTGGTTTGTTGTAAAACGAAGGAGATGCTGGGCAAATTATACCACCAGCTTCTGTTACATTTTTCATGTTGTTAATATGAATAAGGCTTAACGGACTATCTCTAGTTACTAAAATTAGTTTTCTACGTTCTTTGAGTATCACATCTGCAGCTCTAGTAGTTAAATCATTAGAAATTCCAGAGGCAATGCGTCCAAGTGTGCCCATGCTGCAAGGGCAAATAATCATAGTATTATATTTTGCTGAACCAGATGCGAATGGCGCAAAAAAATCATCTTTATTGTAAATTTTAAAAGACATTTTCTCATAATCTTCATTGCCAAGTTCATACTTCCACACAGCTCTAGCATTGTCGCTGATCACAACGCCTATTTCTTCAATTTGTTGAGTTAAGGCTTGTAATTTTTCGAGCAAAATACTAGCATAAATTGCTCCGCTTGCGCCTGTGATTGCAACTACTATTTTTTGTTTCATTCTTTAAATTATCGTATAGTTGAAAGATTGAATACACCTTAACAAATGCTTAATATTTCAACAGAGTGTTGTGAAGAATAACCTTTATGGTATACTAGCTTCTTCCGCTTGAATGATTTCCCAAGTAGCAGTATTGTAAATAAAAGCTACTATTTTACAATTCTTCGGAACGCAAGTTATATTGTTAAAAGAATCTGGCAATGTATAAGCAAAATGACGAATTTGAGTCAACCCAGAAACAGCCCCTCCTGTCACTAAAGTTTCTCCCCACGCTCCTGTTGGAGTTATTGCATCTCGCAACATATTATTAAATACATAATTGGGTACTAGACCATGGTCAATGTCCTTTTGATCAGCAACAAGACTATCTTGAATTAGCAACACAGCCATTTTGAAATTGCCATTCACTGCGGTCAAAAACGAATCACGAATTGCACAACAAACTTTTCTACTTGTTGCATCGTAATTTAGATTGATTTGCAAATCTACTGAGGAGGACTCAGCCAAGTATGGGATGGCATCAGTAGTTAAATTGAAATACCTTTTCAAATGAGTAAGATCAACAGAATTGTATTCCTTTCGATTCTCTAATAATATCGGCAACCCGCTTGTTGAGCATTTGAAAAATGCATCATAAGTATTACTAACAGTTGTTCGGAAATCTTCGGTGAAATCATTTGGTGTGGTTCCTTCAAAACCAGGGGAAGGGGCCGCAAAATCATTTCCTGCATGAACAGAAAGTATAATTACCCTTCCAGGATGTTGAGTCTGGAAAGTATCAAGGGCTCTTGCAGCCCTTGGACAATTAGGACAAGTGTGTCCGGTATAATCCTCTATTAATAGTTTCTTAATATGTGAAGTTACAACAGGAAAGGATACGGTCAAGCATGTGGCTGTATCACTTATATTGGCATTCTTTTCAGGGTAAGGGTTACTTACATAATCGCAAGAAGCGAATAATAAACTAGCTGAAATAAGGCTTGTAAATATTGCTTTTTTCATTTTATCTTATTGTTTTTAGTTTAAAAACTACTTGTTACACTTAATGTTATTCCGTTAGATGCAGGCACCTGACGACAAATTCCTCCTACACAAAATATTCCTTGACGCTGTTTGCCATAGCTCAATGTAATTCGGTTTGCATTTTTTGTATAACCAATTGTTGCACTATAATAATGGTAACGTTCCTTAGATATTTCATTACCATAATTATATTGGTCAAGTAGTGCGCCAAACCAATTAGTATTATAGGTGTATTCAACCATAGCTTGTGCCCAATCTTGTTTGTCTTGTTTTGTATTTAGGTTTTGAAGTTCAACTCTTACAGTTTTTTCGCCTTGCATACGATAAGTCAAATCGGCAACAATTATGCTTGAATAAATTATAGGAGCACCAGGTTCTTGCATAATACCCTTGTTATATTCTTGATAAGAATAAATTACAGAAGCTTTATACTTTCTACCAAATTTCTGATTTACTTCTACATAAAAGTCGCGAAAAATGGTAGTTTTACCAAAAGAATAGGATCTTGTTTTATATCCTTGAAAATTGTGGGCTTCGTCAACTGATAGGGTATGTGTTGTATCAAGATCGTTTGCAGCAGAATAATTTACGGTAATGTCTAATTTGTAATTTGGTTTTTTTATTGCTTTCCAATTTACCTCTTCTGACGTTTGAAACTCTCCATTAGGTTGGGATGCGTATGGATAAAAAGTTAATAAACTGTAGGTGTGATTTTTATTTAAAGCTGGCGTATAATTCAATAGTAAATTGTTAAGAGTTGCGTTTCTATCGGAACGAAAATTCATATTATCTGAGCGTTCTGCGCTCACAGAAACGGCAAACCCTTTCATTGCATAACTAGCAGTTAGCAATTGCGCATCCCCAGGTCGATAAATTTTATTGTTTGTGGCATTCGGGTCATTGATTTTTGTGGCAAATTCTCCATTCAAATTGAAATTATTTCTACTTAATTGAAACCTTCCAGCAGATGCTCCAACATTTTCAGGTAACACCAACGAAGGGTTGTCTGCTGTTTGAAATCGACTAACAAAACTTCCGCCAATCATTACTTTTAATTTCTTATCAGCTAATTTCGCGAATGTTTCATTCACTTGCATTTCACCGTCAAATCCTCGTACCACACCGGTTCCATAGGTCATAAATGAACGTTGTTTCCCCGTTAATCCTGTTAAATAGACTCCTTTTATGGGCTCGTATTTCAGTCGGAATCCATCTAAGGCATTATCAAACCCAAGACCTCTTTCTTCGTAACTTCGTAGCACCAAACCACTTCCAAATTGTTGGTAAAAATTACCAATTGTTACTTCTAGGGCATCTGATTTATAAGAAGCAAATCGGTATTCTAAACCATTACCTTGGTAACGGGCATCAAAACCTTGAAGTGCATTCAAATAACTTTCGTAACGAATACCAGCTGTGAATTTACCTCTTGTGTAATTGATGTTAGCAAACCCATTAGAGAGCATTTTCTCTGGCACTGCAGGTGCACCAATGGTGGAATCAGGGATGTAATATTGTGCATCCAATTGTATGTTACCATGAACTTCTCCAAGTGTTATGTTACTAAAATTGTTCTGAGTGGATTGCGCAATCAAAAGATTGCTATTTAAAATTCCGCTAGTAATTGCGAAGAGAAATAGTTTTGTATTGTTTCTCACAAGATTGATGGTTGTTTATTTTTATTCAGTTACCTTTTCTCCTTTAGACACTTTCTTAATCACTTCGAAAAGATGGTTCTCATCTCCTTCTGCATAAGAATTGTGTTGCCATACCACAATCCCTTTTCCGTCTACAACAAATGTATGAGGTACATTATTTACATTCATCGCACGTTTGAAATCTTGATTTTCATCCACATAAATTTCATAATCCCATGAATGGCTTTTTGCTTCTGTACCTACTTTACTTGCGCTTCTGGCATCATCAATTGATATTGCTATAAGTTTTACTCCTGTTTCTTTTTGCCATTCAGCATAATTTTCTTCAATGGCATCTAATTCTTTTTTACATGGCTTGCACCAAGTAGCCCAAAAACTGATGATAATTGGTTTGCCATCATTAGTAAATTTAGATGTGTTTACTGTTTTTCCATCTATCGTTTTTACGTCAGCCGATGCGATAGTTTGGGCAGTAGATAGGTTAGTTAAGATTATAAACGAAAGAATGCCAATAACTATTTTTTTCATAAAACGTTTTATTTTTTGATTACCATAAAAAACAAATCAGCAGTAATGAGTCAAAAATTGAACCATACTGCTGATTTATTTTAATGAGTTACTGATTTATTTACTAATAGTAACTTTTTTAGAAACAACTCCTTTGCTGGTGCTTACAGAAACATTATAAATTCCGCTTGCAAAACCTTCAGTGTTGATATTGATAATATGATCTCCAGAAGTTAGAGTTCCACTATTTTCAGTGTAAACAACTTGTCCTAAAGTATTGTATGCATTGATAACAACATTTTCATTTGTGAAAAGTGTAAGAGCAATATTTGCTGAAGTGGAAGCAGGATTTGGATAAACACCAAATGAACCAAAACTTGTAGCAGTCAATTCTTCAACACCTGTAGCCTCTGGGTTTGAATTTAATTTTTGCTCAGTTGCATTTAAGATGTAGCGGTTTGCGTTATCAGTTGCACTATATTCTTCAACCAAACCTATTACATAAATATTGTCAGCATTAAATCGGTGAGCTCCACCTGGGTTAGCAGCTGGTAACGTGTATGTAAATATTTTTGAAAAAGTAGTACCTGCAACTACTAAAGTTGTTGGAATAACAGTAGCATCACCATAAGCTCCACCAATCATTTTGTCAACAACGTGGTGGTGTTGATACATCGTTGGCATCAAACCTGCAACACTTGTCGACCAAGGAGATGTAATCATTCCAATTCCTTGGAAAGGAGACCCAGAACTTGCATAATAATAACTGTGTTGATTCCATCCATTGTCTGAAGTTGCAGCTAACGGTCCATAAACATAGTTTTCTGTTAGATAACAATTTAAAGAGAATGGAGCTTTTACGGCACCAACAAATGTTGCAGTTACAGTAGCAGTAACTACTCGTGTAGTAGCATTAAATGAAACATTTGATAACGCAACAGTTGCAGGAACAACATCTGCTTTACGTGCAGTTGCAGTAGCTCCCCAACTTGCATCATCAATTGCATAGTCAGGAGCACTTACAGTAGAAACAAAAGATCTGTCCACCATTCCTGTTGGGAAACCTTGAGCATAACTGTTAATTACAGTAGTTCCTTCAGTTGTTGCCATAGCATCTGTTCCTCCACCATGTATTGCAGCACCTAATATTTGAGGGTCAGCAGAAGTAAGAGCACTCAGAGTAACACCACCTCTTGGGCAATATCCACACCAAGCTCCTGTAAATTCTTCAATCAAAACATTTTTCGTTGGTGCTGTAGTTAATACGGTAATTCCCCATGAACAAGTGTCGTTAGCATTGTTAGCATCTACTCCTGTTCCATTGATATTCGAAACCCAAGATTTTACTTGATGCCAACCTGCTGCTAAAGCTGCATTGCTAGTAAAGTTAGCAGTATAAGTTCCATTAAAAGAAATAGCAGGACTGAAAGATTGAGTTACTGGAACTCCACCATCCACACTGTAGTTTAATTCAACAGTAGATAAAACTGGACCACCAAAACTTTGGATAACAGTTGAAACCGGTTGTGAACCAGCTAATACATATTTATTCATGATAACTTTATTAGCAGCAACTTCTTTTGCTAATGGTTCGATTACCGAAAAGTTATCAATTGCAATACCATAAGCCCAATCAGCTCCATCATTGTAGCGGATTCCAACCATTACGTTTGCGTTTCCTGCATAAGAGGTTAAACTTGTAGCATGTGTATTCCAACCTCCAGCACCAGCTAAGGTTTCTACAGCAGTCCAAGTAGCACCATTATCGGTAGAAACTTCAACGGTAGCGGTTTCTACAGGTGTAGTAGCAGCAAAATAAAACAAATCAAATTTCACAACAGGAAAACTTGCTGTTGATAAATTGATAGACGGAGAATATAATAAATCATTTCCGTTATCAACTGCAGCACTTGTGCTACTTGCTTGCGTTGCATCATCATTCACAGCCATATATCTAGTATGTGCAGGGATAGCAAAATAAGTACTAGCTAAAGCAGTTCCTGATTGCCATCCTGACGTAGTGTTAGATGCTGCTTGTGATTTTGTCCAACCAGTTGGCACTCCTGTACCTGTGGTTCCTTGGAAATCTTCACTGAAGATTACCGTTTGTGCATTCATGGTTCCAATTACTGCTAGCAACAGCGAAGGAACGAAGAGTAAAATTTTTTTCATTTTAAAAGAGGTTTTAGTTAGTTATAAAATTAATGACTGCAAACGTACACTATGTTCTTTATAATTGCAAATATTTGTGTCTAATTTCTATAAAACCAAATTAAAATCAGCTTTTTGACGGTTTTCTACAAAAAATGTTACTTTTGTTCTTCAATTAGTTAAATCATAAACCTCAAAAATCATTAAATATGAAAAAAATTATTACTAGTATGATGATGTTATCAGCTTCATTTCTTGCCTTTGGTCAAGGTGTTGTTATAAAAGATACACTTCATAATAATATTACAGAAACCGTATATCATGTGAGCCTTCTGCCTAACTCTTATGCTGACAACGAATTCTTGGTTTTGAATACAAATAGCACTTCAGGTAGTTATAAAGTGAGAAGAACCATTCTTTTTATGGATTCTATGGATTCAACTCAGTTTTGTTGGGGAGGAAGTTGTTATGGTTATTCTACTGATATTTCTAGCTTTAATCAGGGTATCCCTTCAGGAGATTCAGTTACTTTTGCTCAAGGAGGTATGCATATTCATTTTGTTTCTGGACCATCTAGTATTGTTAGAAAGGTACATTATAAGATTTACAATACTAACACTTCAACTTCCCTTGCCGATACTACAGGATTTACAATTCAATACAATCCTACTTCTGCTGGTGTTAATGAATTGAAAGCAGATGGAGGGATTTCATATGTCTTCCCTAATCCAGCTTCAGGTAATGCAACTATTAAGTATGATATTTCAGCAAATAGTAAGAAAGCTAAAATTGTTTTTTATGATATGCTAGGAAAAGAAGTGAAAGAAATCAATCTTAATGATAAACAAGGTGTAGCTAAAGTGGCTACCGATGATTTATTTGCTGGAGTTTATTTTTATTCATTGTTAGTTGACGATAAAATTATTTCTACTAAGAAATTCGTTGTAACACACTAATAAATCACCTATTCTTTTAAAACAAAACAGCCACACTTTATATAGTGTGGCTGTTTTGTTTTTATAAAACTCTTCTAAATAGCATTCGGTAATTATTCAATTACTAGTTTACCAACTCCAATTATTCCGTTAGTAGAAAGTACTTTGTAAAAATAAACACCACTAATTAAGCCCGAACGAGAAATTGTGAATTCCTTAGTGTTAATTGCCTTGATAGATTTTACTTCTTTTCCTAATACATCTGTCAATTCAAAAGAATAAGTATCGGATAGATTATCTGATTGGATTACAAATCGAGCATCCTCACTCATTGGATTAGGATAAACAGATATCATTCCATTTGAACTTGTCAATTCGTTTATACCAAGTCCACTTGAAAGCGTGTTCGTAACTCTATTGGTAACAATAGCAGGGTTGGAATCGAAATAAATACTTGCTCTGTTTTGTATAACTGTTCCTATAGGTAAACCTGAATTTAATTTCACGCTAAAACGAACAAATCCATGACTTAGAGGCTCGTTGCTAGTACTATCAGGAAGATAAATATTGTTGAATACAAATTTTACAACACCTGGTGCTAACCATTGTGGAGTAGCTAGATGACTTGTGCCAAGTATTTTTAGACTTGCAGAAGAGATGTCAGTATCTAAGGTGTCAATTACTGAAATGGTTATAGCAGGTGCTGTTCCAGTGTTTTGAAAATGGATTGTATAGGTAAGTTCATCAGTTGTTGCCGGAATATTACCAGCAATTCCTGTTCCTTTGGGACTTACTTCTTTAAGATTAGGATCATAAGAGTTAACTACTGGTAGACAAAAACTAATGTCATTATTTGTTGCATCCACATCTCCTGTAGGAACATTAGTTAGAACTCTGAAACAAACAGTACTTCCAGATGTTACCAATGTATTAGGAGTAAGGTGAACACCTGCAAAGAAACTATTCCAATATGCTCCATTACTTAAACTAGTAAGGTTATAATACGACCAAATTAATGTATCACCAACTACAACAGATGCAGGATTGCTACTCAATGCTGAATTATATACCACATTTGGATCAAGAACTAATTTCAATAATCCTGATGCCATGTTGCATCCTGTATTATTTACATAAGGAGATAAAGTAAATGGTTGGTTTGGACGAACAACTCCTTGCGAACCTGCTCCACATTGAACATCCATCAAACTGGTGCATTGAAGAGAAAAATCAACATTGGCTTGAGGTAAAGTAGTGTAATTATAAACTACAGGAGAACAACTAGTACTTGGAAAAATGAATTGATAAAATGAAGGTATCGACACAGTATAATTTGTCATCCAGGTTTGTAATGCATTCATTGTGTAATTTCCACTTCCATTGCTATAACCATAATAACTAATACCCGACATGGAAGGACTATTTAAGTTTTCTGTAGTAGCTACTGCAACAGATGTTAAAGCAACATCACTACCATTGAACGAACAATCATTATTATAATCAACATATACATTGCCCGAAACACTTCCATATTGACATGGATTAGGAACTGGTATTTGATAACCATTATTGATGTTGAAAATGGTATCAGGTCCTGAAATTACTTTATTAATTGGACCTCCAAAAGTGGCAACATTGCCGAAAACTTGATCGTCAGAAACATAACCAAAAGCATTGAATACAGGAGCATATACATTCCACGGATTTTGTCCAGTAGTGTTCGCTTCTTCGTAAACAATAAATCCTCCGAACATATCTTTTACTTTAACTGAATCACCAACAAATGAATTGTTGATTGTAATCATGTACATCATTTGTCCTTGACTAGAACAAGTGGTAGAATCGTGCGAGCCGGATGGTTGAAGTACCACCGTAACATCTCCTTGTGAATAAAATTGTGCATTTGATTTGGTAAATGTAAATGCAGCAATGGCTGTTAATACTAGATAGATTTTTTTCATTTCTCTTTATTGTTTGTTTTATTTAATAATCATTTTACCTATTCCTATTACTCCTTCGTTGTTCATCACTTTATAAAAATACAGTCCATCTTTTATTCCATTACGTGAAATGGTAAATTGGTGTTCATGTATATCTTTTATTTCTCGAACATGTTTTCCTAAAACATCCATCATTTCGAATGTATACAATTGATTGGCTGTGGAGGAATGAATAGTAAATACAGTGGTTTCGTTAAATGGATTAGGAGCTAGTTCAACACTTGTTGCACTTGTTGTTTCGTTTATACCAACACTTGTACCTGACGATGGACCATTGACAACATCTATGGAAATAGGTTGCATAACCGAATGACCTAATGAATCGACTGCGAATAAAGAATCGCAAAACGTTTGATTACATCCTGCACCATTATCAACTGTTAAACAAAGTTGGTACGGACCAGTACCTGAATAACTATGCGAAGGAAGGGGAACAGAAGAAGTATTTCCATCTCCAAAATCCCAAAGATAAGTGAGGTTAGCACCATACGATAAATCGGTGATGGTAATAACATTCGAATTGAATGTAGTGCGTGCTGCATCGTACAAAGCCATACATGTGCCGGGTGCTGCACCGGTTATGTTGACGGTATGACAAAGGGTATCGGAAAAGGTAAGACCACTTATAATTTGACATACATTATATATACCTGCTGTAGTATATACATGTGAAGGTGCATATAGGGTAGAAAAACTTCCATCACCAAAATCCCAACTAGTAGAAGCCATGGTGGTAGATGAATTATAGGTCCAAATACCCATTCCATTTGTAGAATCGGGAACTATGCTGAAACTAATATTTGCAGGAAGTCCGATGATAACGGTATTGGTATCGGTAACAGAAGGACAACCACCTCCGGCAGCAATTGTATTTGTTACAGTATAAATTCCGGCAGCAGAAAGTTGAGGATCAATTATACCTGTTGATACATCCATAACTAAGCCTGGAGGCGAGGCTGTAAAGCTACCTACGATTCCACCTCCAGTTAAAAGAGGTGCTGTATTAGAAGATGAAGTTTGACTAAACGGACTTCCAGGAAATGTAAAAGTACCTACCATCTGTGGAGTGACAGTAACAACAACAGAACTAGATGAAGTACATCCTGATACACTTGTTGCAGTATGTGTTACGGTATAGGTTCCTGGTGTGGAAGCTCCAAGATCAATTTCGCCTGTATTTGGATTAAGCATTAAACCCATTGAAGATGAAAATGGGCCATTTGCATACATTAAAAGTGCTGATATAATTCCTCCTGAAGAACAAAAAACATTTCCCGGATAACTAAATGAAGCATCGGGTAAAGTATCAACATTTACTATTGTACTTGCAGTATTCATGCAACCATTAGCATCTACTACGGTGAGTGTATAACTCGAAAAAGCAGTAGGGCAAACAACTACGGTGGGTTGTGTAGACATCATCGGGCTCCATGTATATGTGTAAGGAGTAATACCACCACTTACCATAGGAGTAAAAGTAACGCAGCTACCTGCACATATCGTATTGGTAAAAGCAAGACTTATGCTGATGGGTGATGCTTGAAGTATGGAGAGAGTAGTAGTGGCTGTGCTCATATCGCTACTATCGGTTACGGTGAGTGTATAAGTGGCCGCACATAGTGAATTTACGGTAACACCATTATATACTGCTCCTCCGCCTGTCCACGAAAATGCAAACGGACCTACACCACCTGATACACTTCCGGTAGCAGTTCCATCGCACATACCAAAACAGGTAATATTGGTTGAACTTAATACCGAGGCTACATGTCCGCTTGCGAAACCAGCTACATGTATTAAACTTGCGAGAACTAGAATTGTAATTTTTTTCATGATAAGTACTGTTTATGTGAACAATGTTTTATTGATAAGTTTTGATTGTCGACAAAAATAAAATCTAAATAAAGTTTTTCTTTGTCATTAGATACTATTTAAATTAAGGTAAAATGTAAATTGATTTTAGTACGACCTCACCCCTTCATCCCCTCTCCAAAGGAGAGGGGGAAATAGGTGAAGTACTTATAAAAATAGAACTCTTTCTGCTCCGTCATCCCTCTCCTTTGGAGAGGGACCGAGGGTGAGGTCTTCAATCAATTCAAACGTTATACTTCTTAATCTATATGGTATCTATAATATATGATGCTAAAAACGATGAAATAGTTGCATTGCATCATCATAAATAATGAAACAAAATTATCGAAATGAACTACATTGATTTGGTTATTTGTATTCCCCTTGTTTGGGGCTTGTACAAGGGTTTTACCAAAGGACTCATCATCGAGGCGGCTTCCTTAGTTGCATTCGGCTTAGGAGTGTGGGGAGGAGTTCATTTTTCCGACTTTGTGGCTCAACAGATTAACGATTTATTTCATTGGAAATCGCCTTACTTGCCGGTGGTATCGTTTGGCATCACTTTTCTGTGCATCATCATCCTTGTTTATTTTGTGGCGAAACTAGTGCAGAAGCTTGTGAAGGGAATGGCATTGGGTGGCATCAATAAAGTGGGAGGAGCGGTGTTTGGCGCCATGAAATTTGCCATGGTGCTTAGCGTTATTATATTTGTGATGGATGCCATCGAAAAATCGTATCCGCTTATATCGCTAAAGACAAAGGAAGGGTCGGTATTGTATAAGCCCATCGGAAAAATAGCACCTACTTTGATTCCGGCACTTAACAAAAGCAAGCTAAACGAACTCATACCGAAGCCGGATGTGGACGTGGAGGTGAACATGAAATTGGAAAAAAATAAATAAGTTTTGGTTTCCATCTGCTTGGTGCAGGTTTTCGTTCGTTTGCTGCACCTTTTCGGTAAAATGGTTCACCTTTTTCGTCATTTGGTGCACCAAATTTGTCATTTGCTTCACCATAATTTACATTTGGTGTACCAAATTTTACTTTTGATGCACCAAAATTGATTTTTGGTTCACCTTTTTCCGATTTTGGTGCACCAAAAATGATTTTAGATGCACCAAAAACGTTTTTTGGTTCAGGTTTTGACGAAAAAGGTTCACCTTTTGGTCAAAAAGGTTCACCATCTGGCTTTTTTGGTTTAAGAGATGCTTTATCAGGAACTTACGCTTTTTAGGAACCTTCAGCTTCTCAGTCAAAACCGAAAGTTGAGGTGAAAAAAGGAGTTTTTAGTGCCTAAAAAACCCAACCTAAGTTCGCATTTAGGTCGGGTTTCGGATTAAAATCAATACTGTTTTTTAATATTTCAATTCGTACAAAAAGGCAGGCTCCTCATCGCCTTGCGTTTTTATCAGTTTTAGTTTCTCCGGATATTTTTGTCCTATTGGCGACAACATTCTTTGAATGGTATTGATAATTCGCCCATTGTTTTTCTTCGGATTTTGACGCAAAGCGGGCATCAACACATATTGAACGTTTTCTTTTTTCCACACCATCAACACGGTGTCGGCATTTTCGGAAGTAACTATGTATTGACCTACAAATTTTTTACCATTACCATATATAAAACTCATGTTTGGTTTTCGCGATACCACTTGAGCATCTTTTGGCAAACTATCAGCACAATATTTACTAAGTTTTAGAAAGTTTTCCCAATCGGGTGTATAACCATAATACATATCACCACCAAGATTTTTCTTTAATGCTACAAAGTTTTGTTTGGCATTAATACTCGATTTGCCAATACATACAACAAGCATCACCGCTGAAAAAGCAAGAAAGATAAATTGTAAAGAATTGTTTCGTTTTGCAAAATCATAAATGCCATAAAACAAAACAAGAAACAGAAAAGGCATAGCAATAATGATTAATCGCGATTGCATGTTGTTGGCTTGTACACCAAAGAAGATACCACCTACAAGGCAGATGACATAGATACTCGAAAAGAAAATAAACTTATTTCTTTTGTAACTAAAGAAAGTGGTAATGCCCAAAACCAAAGTAGATAAGAACGAAAGAGCAGGCAAAGTTTTGATGGTGTCGCTGTCGAGCACCTCTAAGCTTGACAACATGCGCAAATTGAGAATGCGATACACATGCCACGATACGTAAGTGTTGAAATTGTTGAAGAAACGGTCAATCATGCCACTGAAATCTTCGTGTCCGCCTTCGGGTTTGTACAAATCCTTGCGAAGCATCAACTCCAACTGATTCGATTCGTTGGCACCGTATATCGCTGTGGTGATAAGTTGATAGGTAATGCGGAAAAGCAAATAGGCCGCCAATACATAGAGTATCTCTTTGTAGTTTTTGTTGAGGAGAAAATAAAAAACAACCCCCGCAAGCGTAACAAAAGCAATACTTTTAGAGATAGTAAGTATTAAAAACATCAAACCAAACAACAACCAGTTCTTATAGTTCTGCTTAAAGCCCTCCACCAATTTCGATTGCTTGTTGATGTTATCAATAATGTTGAAAGTGATGTAGAGACAAACCGATTGAACCAATAAGAAAAACGTTTCGGTGTAAGTTTGGCTTGCATAGTATTGAATAAAATTGTTGAACGATATGAATGCAATCAAAGCAAACAGGACAATGTACGGAACGCGTTTGCGAAAGGTTAAATACGTAATCCAAACAAAACCGAACTGCGACAACACCGACAAAAACTTAAGCGCAACCACATTGAGGCCAAACATCCGCATGAACACAGAAAGCATAACCGGATAACCTGGTCCCTGAAAGTACGGAAACTTACCCTCATGAATCAATGACCATGCCCGTTCAATATAACTCGAATCGTCTCCACCCAAAGAAACTTTCGAATCGAATAACAACAGTGTGAACAGCGTTGAAAGGAATAACAAAACGTAGAAAACCTTTTTGTCGCGCTCTTCAAGCCAAGCATTCAGTTTATCAAACGTTCCTTGTTTGCTAACTGATGAAGTTTTTTTAGCAGTTGGTTGTGCTTTTTTTGCAGGATTATTTTTTGCCATAACTCATATTAGTTGAGGGTTTAAAATTATAGAAAAAATCAGACGGCAATAAATTTTCTTTTGTAATCTCGATTTTCAATCAAAATTAAAAGGTCAATGTTTTATGCTTTCATCTATTCTTCTTTCGATTTCCGCTTCATCTCATACATCGAAACAAAGATACTTGCCTCGTAAAGTAAGTACAACGGAAATGCAACAAGAAGTTGCGAAGTCATATCAGGTGAAGGAGTAATCACACCCGCCACTATTAGGATGACAACCACAGCATGTTTGCGGTATTTGCGCATGAACTGAGGTGTCATGATACCAAATTTGGTAAGGAAGAACACAATAATAGGAAGCTCGAAAACAATACCCGTTGCCAACGATAGAGTAGTAACCGTATCGATATACGAATCCATCGTAAAGTTGTTCTCCACCATTTCCGACACTTTGTAATTGCCCAAAAAGTTAACCATTAATGGTACTATAATATAGTAGGAGAATAAAACACCAATCAAAAACAATACAGTTGCAAAGAAGATGAAAGAAGTAGAAGCTCTGCGCTCTTTCTCTTTCAAAGCAGGTTTAATAAAACGCCAAACCTCCCATAACACATAAGGTAAACCAAGAATCAAACCCGAAATAATTGCAAGCCACATCTGCGAGGTGAATTGATCGGACAATCCAAGACTTTGCAATTTGAAAGTATAATGACCGAAACACAATTGGTCGCCATCCTTAAACAAATTGTTGCTTTGCAACCAATGACCAAGTTTACAGAATGCACGATAGGTAAGAAAGTCGCTTCTTAGCGGCCCAAAGATGATCTTATCAAATAAAATCTCCGGGTAAAAGAAAACAACAACAGCCAGCGTGAGCACAACAAGTACCGAACGAAATAAATGTCCACGAAGAGCATCAATATGCCCCCAGAAAGACATTTCGCCTGAGTCGTTTGTTTTTTTTGTGTTTAAAAGTCCGAATAGTGCCATTTAAGAGGGCGCAAAGTTAATAGAATTTAGGAAGTATGGTCAATTTTATTACCAATCGAATCATCCATTTGGTTCGTCCTATTTCTGTATCCTATCTTTACCTCAATGGATTGATGAATAATCAGAAAGTGTTGTATTAGTTGTTTTCAAAAATAAATCATACCGTTTAAAATTCAACAGATGTAAAAATATTATTTGTATGTTTACATTGATAATTATTACAACAAGTTTAGCAAAGCATATTTTTCGAAATAAAAAATCTATATGATTATTATAACAGGCATAACCGGAGGAATTGGAAACTATTTATTCAACACGTTTTCGAAAAATGGTGAAGAAGTAATAGGAACCTATCATTTAGAAAAGCCGAAAGGAAGTCAATACAAAGAATGTTATCAACTCGATATTACAAAACCAGAACAAGTAGAAAAGTTTGTAAATAAAATTGCATCAAAACTAACTAATATCACCTTAATTAATTGTGCAGGCATTTCGTATAATTCATTTGCTCATAAATCTGATTTAAAGAAATGGTTAGATGTTATAAATGTGAATTTGAATGGAACTTTTTTTCTGATTCATGCTTTACTTCCGGTGATGCGCGAACAAAAATTTGGAAGAATTATTAATCTTTCATCAGTAGTTGGTCAAACAGGTGTTGTAGGAACATCAGCGTATGCGGCATCAAAAGCAGGTTTGAACGGAATGATTAAAAGTATAGCACTCGAAAACGCACAAAAAGCAATAACTGTTAACAATATTAATTTAGGATATTTTAAAGTAGGAATGATAAATACCATACCCAAAGAAATTCAGAAAGGTATTAAAGCGAAAATTGCATTAAATGATTTCGGTGACCCTGAAAACATTTTTAATACCATTCAATACATTCGAAACACTGCATATCTCACAGGTTCTTGTATTGATTTAAATGGAGGAATAGTTTAACACTGTTTTATTTCTTTTCCACCTTTTCTTTCAACATCGCTATTTCTTGGGCTAGCTGTTTGTTCTGCGAATGAAGCTTAGAAACTACCACCGATAGGTGAAGTAAATAAATCAATATGGAAAATATTGCGCCTGTAAATACAAGGTTTGGTGCTTCGAACACCCCCAAAAGATGTGCAATCACTTCCAGTCCGTTTCTCCAGAAAGAGAAAAGAATTAAAATAAATGTACTTGCAATCCACACGAATGAATATTCTTCGCGCAATTTTCCTTTCACTATCAATCGAGCGATATAAAACAAAAATAGAAGACTTGCAGCAATAGCAATAATTTGAATTCGTACCATACTTTATTATTTTGATTTAAATTTAATTCTTACGAAAGTAAACAATATTGCTAAGCTTACTTTAAACATATAATATACCGAAGCAACATTACCAATCGAGGAAACGCCATTGGTTCGTTCTTTCATTTCTACAGCTACTTCACCAATTCTTAAATTAGCTAAGCTGTACATGATGATAGATTCGGGTTCAGGATATTCGTCTGGATAATATTCGCAAACAATTTCCAAAGCTTTTCTGTTTATCAATCGAAATCCTGATGTGCTATCGAGAATATCTACACCAACTAGTATACGATTTAATCGTTTGAAATAATTTATTCCAAATCTTCTCATAGCCGAAGATTGAAATCCTTGTTTAGAAATAAATCGTGAACCAATTACCACATCAAACTTATTGTCGAGTGCTGCATTTATTAGTTTTGGTAATTCTTCTGCGGGATGTTGTCCATCACCATCCATTTGTATTGCGAAATCATAACCATGTTCAAAAGCAAATAAGAAACCTGTTTGCACGGCACCTCCTATTCCCAAGTTGATTGGTAAATTTAAAGAAATACAATTTAAGTTCGAAATTAATGTTGCGGTAGAATCAATCGAACAATCATTCACCACAATGATATCTGCTTGATAATGGTTTGAAAGTAGAACATTATTAATTTCATTCACAACGTTCGCAATAGAACGCTCTTCATTGAAAGCAGGAACAATGATGGCAAATTTCATCTATATACTAAATTATTTTGAATATATTTAAGATATCATCAAAACATTTATCGATTGTTT
>CAIWDF010000169.1 GCA_903911435.1 uncultured Bacteroidota bacterium | reverse complement strand
CACCTGCATTTGCGCTTCACTGCTTAAATTGACTAAGACTGCACCTGCTGATGAACCCAGTTTAATGGCTAACTGCCTATCAAAATGATGATGGTTGATTAAAACAAAATGGCTTAAAGTTTTCGGTATCACATAGAATTCGTTACAACTAAAAGGAACTGGAGAAACTCCATCAAAACGGGAAGAATGTTAAACAAAAAACAAAAAAACTGTTCAAAAACTAAAACGATGTAAACCTAAAAACCGAGTTGCGACTGAACATGAAACGCATCGTGAAATATTTGAAAACATCAACAATCTAGATTGTACCAATTGTTGCAAAACAACTAGTCCCTTTTTTTACGAAAAAGATATAGAGCGTATTGCAAGAAGAATGAAAATTCGACCAAGTGAGTTCCTTGCAAAATATCTCCAAATAGATGAAGATAAAGATTATGTGCTCAATGTTGTGCCTTGTCCTATTCTAGATTCAGAAAATTAATGTACTATTTATCCTGATCGACCTAGAGCTTTTAAAGAATACCCGCATACAAACCGAAAACGATTTCATCAAATTCTTGATATTACTTTGAAAAGTACATCTATTTGTCCTGCTGTTTATTGAATTGTGGAAGAACTTAAGAAGCACCAAAATAAAGTATGTTCGAAAACAAATTTATTGAGGAAGATTTAAAAGGATAGAACCTAGTGAATTAAACGTAAAAAGCCCCTACTTTCGTAGAGGCTTTTTAGGTAAATTATATTCTAATATAATTATGCTAACCTTACATTTACAGCATTTAAACCTTTTTTGCCTTCTTGAACTTCAAAAACAACTTCATCATTTTGACGAATTTCTTCCTTCAATCCTGACACATGAACGAAGAACTCTTCGCCATTGTCGTTAGCTTTAATAAATCCAAATCCTTTGGTTTCATTAAAAAACTTTACAATTCCATTTTTCATTTAATATAATAATTTGATTAATAATTAGGACAAAGATACATATTATAATTGATAATGATTGAATTATTTTAGAAATAATTAATTACTTCAATGAATCTCGCCTTAAAAAATTTACAATTCAACTATAGCAACCTATTTACTCAAATACAAGTTGCGCTCGGAGTAAATAGTATGGAAATACTCATCCGTTAAATCGTCAATAAAATAAATTGCCTCACCGGTAGATTTCATTTCTGGGCCTAATTCTTTGGCTACTTCCGGAAACTTTTCGTACGAAAACACCGGTATTTTGATGGCATATCCTTTTTTACGAGGATTAAAGGTAAAATCTTTAACCTTGGCACCCAGCATAACCTTGGCGGCATAATTTACATACGGTTCATCGTAGGCTTTGGCAATAAACGGCACTGTGCGCGATGCACGAGGATTGGCCTCGATGATATACACCACTTCGTTTTTAATAGCAAACTGAATATTGAGCAACCCAACTGTTTTGAGAGCCACAGCAATGGTTTTGGTATGCTGTTCTATTTGTTTCATTACATTTTCGCTCAAGTCGAAAGGAGGCAGCACCGCATACGAATCGCCACTGTGAATTCCGGCCGGCTCTATATGTTCCATCACACCTATTATATATACATCCTTTCCGTCACAAATAGAATCCGATTCGGCTTCAATAGCATTTTCCAGAAAATGGTCTATCAGCACCTGATTGCCGGGGTGGTCTTTCAGTAAATTTACCACATGTTGTTCCAATTCCTGCTCGTTAATAACAATTTTCATGCTCTGTCCGCCCAACACATACGAAGGCCGAACCAGCAATGGGAAACCCAATGTCCGCGAAAGCTCCACAGCCTGTTCGGCATCTTCTATAACAGCAAATTTGGGATAAGGAATATTATTTTCTTTTAAAAGATTAGAAAAACGACCTCTGTCTTCGGCCAAATCGAGAGATTTGAAATCGGTGCCAATAATTTTTATGCCGTAGCGCTCCAGTTTTTCGGCCAGCTTTAATGCGGTTTGTCCTCCCAGCTGAACTATTACACCTTCGGGCTTTTCGTTTAAAATAATATCGTAAATATGTTCCCAGAACACCGGTTCAAAATACAGCTTGTCGGCCACATTAAAATCGGTAGAAACAGTTTCGGGATTGCAGTTAATCATAATGGTTTCGTAACCCAGTTCTTTAGCCGCCAACACACCGTGTACACAACTGTAATCAAACTCAATTCCCTGCCCTATGCGGTTAGGGCCACTGCCCAGTACCACTATTTTTTTCTTATCCGATGCTATCGATTCGTTTTCGTCTTCAAACGTACTGTAATAATAAGGTGTTTTGGCTTCGAACTCAGCTGCGCAGGTATCCACCAGTTTGTACACACGTTTTATATCGAGTTCCTGTCTGCGTTTAAACACTTCACTTTCCAGGCATCTTAATATATGAGCTATCTGACGGTCGGCATACCCTTTTTGTTTGGCCTCATAAAATAACTCGCGTGGCAAAGCCGAAAGCGAATACTTAGAAATTTCATTTTCCAAAAGAATTAAATCTTCTATCTGATTCAAAAACCATGGGTCGATGCGGGTAAGTTTCTGAATTGTTTTTATGGAAATGCCTAATTTAATGGCATCGTAAATATGAAACAATCTGTTCCAGCTCGGGCGTTCCAGGCTTTTTAATAACTCATCCTGATTTTTAACTTCTCTTCCGTCAGCACCCAGTCCATTACGTTTTATTTCCAACGATTGACAAGCTTTTTGCAAGGCTTCCTGAAAACAACGGCCAATGCCCATTACCTCGCCCACCGATTTCATCTGAAAGCCTAACTCACGATTAGCACCTTTAAATTTATCGAAATTCCAGCGCGGTATTTTTACTATCACATAATCCAGTGTAGGCTCAAAATAAGCCGAAGTAGACTTAGTAATCTGATTTTCCAATTCATCCAGATTAAACCCTATGGCCAGTTTCGAAGCTATCTTAGCAATAGGATAACCGGTAGCTTTACTCGCCAAAGCTGAAGAACGCGACACACGAGGATTAATTTCGATAGCAATAATATCTTCCGAATCGTCAGGATTTACAGCAAACTGAACATTACAGCCTCCAGCAAAATTACCAATACTGCGCATCATCTTAATGGCCAGGGTACGCATTTTCTGATACGTACTATCGGATAAAGTCATGGCAGGTGCCACCGTAATACTGTCGCCTGTGTGAACTCCCATAGGGTCGAAGTTTTCGATAGAACAGATAATGGCTACATTATCGTTGCTATCGCGAAGCAATTCCAGCTCAAATTCTTTCCAACCCAAAACCGCTTTATCAATCAACACCTCGTGAATAGGCGAAGTATGAAGCCCACGGTCTAATAGTTTATCAAAATCTTCTTTGAGATACACCACACTTCCTCCGCTCCCTCCAAGGGTAAACGAAGGTCGAATAACCAGTGGAAATCCGAATTTCTGTGCAATTTCTTTTCCTTCTAAAAACGAACGGGCAATATGAGACGGAGCCATTCCCACCCCGATAGATTCCATTCGTTCACGAAACTTATCTCTGTCTTCGGTAACCTCTATCGCCTGAATATCTACACCAATCATACGGATTCCGTATTTTTTCCAGATACCCATCTCGTCACATTTCATGGCAAGGTTCAATGCAGTTTGCCCTCCCATAGTAGGCAATACAGCATCAATATCTTTGTTTTCTTCTAATATTTTGATGATAGATTTAACTTCGAGCGGAAGGAGGTAAATATTCTCTGCGGTTACCTTGTCCGTCATAATGGTAGCCGGATTAGAATTGATAAGCGTCACTTTTATTCCTTCTTCGCGCAATGAACGAGCTGCCTGCGAACCGCTGTAATCAAACTCGCAAGCCTGACCAATAATTATGGGGCCGCTACCTATTATTAATACTGATTTTATGGAATTATCTCTTGGCATAATGTATTTGGTAATTTATAGAATTCGAGATTTGTTAAATTAGTTAATTGTTGCGAAAATATTGTTAATAGTTCTTTCTTTAGTTTAAATTTATTAGCGTTTTTCAACATAAATGCAAAAAAAATGCTTCTCTTTGGGAGAAGCATTTTTTGTCAAATTATCAAAATAATATCTTATTTATGAGTTTTTTCGTCAGAAACGGTAAGTTTTTTTCTGCCTTTAGCTCTGCGCGAAGCTAATACTCTGCGACCATTGGCAGAAGCCATTCTTTCACGGAAACCGTGTTTGTTTTTTCTTTTTTTAACCGATGGTTGAAACGTACGTAATGCCATTTTTTTATTGTTTGTGTCCTCTTACTTAAGGACTAATTAATATTCTTTTTGTTTTTTCGGAGTGCAAAGATAGAAATATTTTTAATAATACAACTCGAATTGCTAAAAAAGATTTTATTTTATCCTTCTTTCTAATTTTGGTGTATTAAGGAATGGAAAATCTTACTTCGGTTTAATTTCAAGCTTTTTGGATATCAAAGAGTTCCTTCCACTCGATATCTGCACAATATAGTCTCCTGTTTTTAAATCTTCTTGGTCAATTAGAAGTTCCCTACCGGTAAAATTAAGTGCAAATATTTGTTTGCCTCGCGAGTTTTTAATCTTAATACTAATTTTTTTTTGATCTTCTAAAAATGTGATAACTATTTGTTTTGTTTTATTATTAAATGAGACATCCACGATATCTTCACCAACAAAGTTTGATTGTGGAGGACTTGGATTAATAGAAATATTTTTTGGTAAAAATTCGGAGCCATACAACCTAACATCGTCCAAAATAAGATCAGCACAATTACTCTTTTGAGGCAACCAATTGGTAAATTTTATTGTGTGGTTAGATTTTATCGCCTTAAAAGCAATTAAGTACCTTGATCCAATTCCTGTTTTTAGGGGAGTTGGTTTGTTTTTAAAATAATGATTGCCGAATCCAATATCAACAGCGAACAAACCTTCCTCAACTATTTGGTTTTTTGCATCAAACCCTCCTCCTGCCCAGAATTCAAGAATATAAATATTGCCAATCACCAAATTTGAAACAATTTGTTCCAAGGATAATCCATTTTCTCCACCGTAATTAGAAGGGATATTGGAGAAGATACTAGTTGAAATGTTTTGAATTGAGCAACCATTTTCCTTCAAAAACGTTGCTGTATCATAATTTAATTCTGAATTCACTTTTGTATACAAGTTTTCGAAATAAGGCGCCCGTTTGCCTTCCACAACAAATTCAAAAGTTGTATCATAAAAATGAGGGTAAACTGCACTTCCTCCTCCAACACAAACCCAATTCTCTATATTGCAAGTGTAAAACGCTGACTTTGGACAAAACGAATTCCAATTCGAATTAAAACCACAATTGGTATTCTCGAACCCCCCATTCACGATTAAATTGTTTTTACCCACATTAATACCTATTGAATCATTCTGATTAAAACACTGAATACTTATGATTTGACTATAGGAATAGGTTAAACTTGAGAATAATGACAGAACAACAATCGCACTTTTTTTCACTTTTTTCGTTTTTTAAGTTTAGCTAGAATGATATTTCACCTGATTTTTTTACTGTTTACAAGATGTCAATTATTCGAATAAAAAATAAATAGACTGTTGTAATCATTGCAACAGTCTATTTTCTCTTCAATTTCCGGTTCTAAAATTATTTTTTATTGAATAATAATTTTCTGAACTTTACTTAATTTCCCATCAGATACCTTTAGGTAATAAATTCCTTTAGCAAGACTTTCTAAATTGATTTGCTTAACATACTGGCCTGAGAGGTCACTTTCAACCAACGAGTAAGCCTCTCTTCCTTGGATATCATATATCGAAACAAACAGATTTTTCAACATTAAATTGCCTAGAGAAATAGTAAAAAGGCCTTCAGAAGGATTAGGATAGACAATCAAATCATCAGCAAATGTATACTCTTCAATTCCTGCACATTGATGAACTGTAATGGTTGCGGTAGCTGAACTACTGCAGCCATTTCCGTTTGTTACCGTGTAGGTAATAACGAAACTACCAATTCCTGATCCAATTGGGTTAAAGATTGGACTAGAACTCACCCCTATACCTGAATACACCCCGCCAGACGGAGATCCATTTGTAAGTGTAAATGGAGCATCTTCTGCACAAACAGGAGTGGAGAAGGCTGCCATTGTTGCATTTGGCAACGAATTAATAGTTAAATTGGTTGTTACAATACTGTCGCAACCAAGATAAGAAGTAAGTATGTCAGTATAAATTCCTGTTGTTGTGTACTGGTTTGCACCGACAAAAACTGAACCGCCATTACATAATGTAAACGATTGATTCGATGTAATCGTTGTTCTTACGACCAATGTAGTGGTAAGAATGCTATCACAACCATTCATAGAAGTTAACAAATCGGTGTATACACCAGAGGAGTTGTATACAGAATTACCAACCAAAACTGAATCTCCTGAACAAACAGAAATTGATTGGTTTCCGCTGATAAAAAGACCTACGACTAAATTGGTAGTCACGGTACTATCACAACCGCCAACGGATGCAAGTACATCGATATAAGTACCCGATAAGTTGTATGTGTTGACGCCAACACTTACACTTCCACCAGCACAAACAGTAATAGCTTGTTGGCTAGCAATTGCAGGATTAACAAACAATGTTGAATAAATTACACTGTCGCATCCTGATTCCGCAACTAAGATATCAGTGTAAGTTCCGGAGGAATAATAAGTACTAGAACCTATTGAAATTGAATCGCCATCGCAGAGATTATACACTGGGTAACTTTCAATAGGGCCATTAATAGTAAGATTTGTTGTAACAACACTATCACAACCGTTGTTCGCAACTAACACATCAGAATAAACTCCTGTTGTATCATGAATGTTTGCTCCTACTGTCACAGAACCACCAAAGCAAACAACAATATTTTGTGAACCTGTGATAGGTTGATTAACAGTAAGGTTTGTTGTTACAGTGCTGTCACAACCATTTGTTGCAATTAACACATCAGAATAGGTTCCTGAAGAAGTATAGTTGGATGCCCCTACACTAAGGCTTGCCCCGGCACAAATAGAAAAAGTTTGAATCATCGAAATGGCTGGGCTAACAGTTAAATTGGTTGTTAAGACACTATCACATCCGTTTGAAGCAACGAATAGGTCTGTGTAAGTTCCAGAGGTGCTATAATTACTGGCTCCAACAGAAAGACTTGTACCTGCACAAATCGTAAAAGTCTGAATCACTGAGATGGCAGGACTTATTGTTAAATAAGTAGTTAATACACTGTCACAACCCGAATTCGTGATGAACATATCAGAATAAGTACCAGAAGAAGCATAAGTGTTTGTTCCAACTGTAATACTAGATCCATTGCAGATTGTCAATGTTTGCGAGCCCGTAATAATTGGATTCACCGTTAATATAGTTGTTAAAGTGCTGTCGCAACCATTCGTTGCTGTTAATACATTAGTGTAGGTTCCTGAAGAGTTATAGGTTGATGCTCCAACTATAAGATTTGCTCCTGCACAAATAGAAACATTTTGAGTACTAGTGATTGCAGGGTTGATTGTTAACCCTGTTGTGACCGTGCTATCACAGCCTGACCATGAGGCCAACACATCAACGTATGTTCCGGAAGTGGTATATACTGAAGAGCCTACAGTTAAAGCATTTCCAGCACATAGAGAATATAATTGTGACCCGGTAATTGCAGGACTAACTATAAGAATAGTTGTTATTGTACTATCACAACCATTTGTTGCAATTACAATGTCTGTATATATTCCTGTTGAAGAATAAGTATTGGCTCCAACAGTGATATGAGATCCTGAACAAACGGTCAAGGTTTGACTACTTGTTATCACTTGGTTTACAGTTAAATTTGTTGTAACTGTACTATCACATCCATTTGAAGCTGTCAAGACATCGGAATAGACACCTGAGGCCGTGTAGGTTGAAGCTCCGACAATCAAACTTAATCCTGAACAAATATTTAAAGTTTGAGTTCCTGAGATAGCGGGAAGTACTACTAAATTTGTTGTTACAACACTGTCACAGCCATTTGCAGCAGTAATAATATCAGTATAAATCCCAGATGAATTGTAAGTAGATGCTCCAACTGATATACTACTTCCTGCACATAAGGTAAATGATTGTGACGAAGAAATTGCAGGAGAAACTGTTAAGTTGGTTGTTACTGTGCTATCGCAACCATTATAGGCCACAAACAAATCGGAATAAACACCCGTTGAACTGTACGTTGAAGTTCCAACCGAAATACTACCACCAGCACAAAGAGTAAATGACTGAGCACTAATAATTGCGGGTAAAACGACTAAGTTGGTTGTTACCGTGCTATCACAACCATCGAAAGCGGTTAAAACATCAGTAAAGTTACCTATTGTATTGTAAGATGAGGTTCCAACAGTAATACTAGAACCATCACAAATAGTTACTGTTTGACTTCCTGTTATTGCAGGATTAACTGTAAGGTTTGTAGTTAATGTACTGTCGCAGCCATTAACATCCGTCAACAAATCATTATAAATTCCAGAAGAAGTATAAATAGATGTTCCTACATTAACACTTGTTCCTGAACAAACGGTAAGTGTTTGGCTTTGTATATTTGTTGGACTTACAACTAAATCTGTTATTACAGTACTATCACATCCACCAAATGATGTAAAAACATCGGAATAAATACCTGTTATATTATACGAAGATGAGCCAACCGTTAAACTTCCTCCAAAGCAAAGCGTGAATGACTGATTGGTTGATATAACTGGAAGAACGGTTAAATCTGTAGTTACGGTACTATCACAACCATTCGAAGCAAAGGCTGACAATACATCAACATAGATACCTGACGTTGAATGAATGTTTGAACCAACAGAAATGTTCGTGCCTCCACAAATAACTAATGCTTGAGAACTAGAACTTGAAGGAATAATTGTTAAATCAGTTGTAACCGTACTATCGCAACCATTGAATGCAGGTAGAACGCCAACATACGTTCCTGTGGCTGTATAACTAGAACTTCCAACAGTAACCGAGCCTCCTTGACAATACGTAAAGTTTTGAGAGCTTGCAATTGCAGGCATCACAGTTAAATCAGTTGTAAGAACGCTATCGCAACCATTTGAGTTCGTCAAAATATCAGTATATATTCCTGTTGAAGAATATGTAGAACCACCAACAGTAAGACTTACACCTTCGCAAAGAACAAGTGTCTGAGTATTCGTTACCGGAGAATTCACCACTACGGTTGTAGTAAGTGTACTATCGCAACCATCGAAAGATGTTAATACATCTGTAAAAACCCCTGCTGTAGAATAAGTGGAAGTACCCACATTTACTGAAGAACCTGAACAAATTGATACCGTTTGAGCATGTGTAATATCTGGATTTACATTAAAATTAGTAGTAACAACACTATCGCACCCACTAAAGGCAAAAAGGTAGTCAATGTAAGTACCTGTTGAATTGTATGTATTTAGTCCAATTGAGTAATCTCCACCATAACACACAGTAATGTCTTGTGTAGTATTGACGGTGGGGATAATAGTCAAATCAGTAATGATGGTACTATCGCATAAATTTGCAGCGGTAAACACATCAGTATAAACGCCTGTGGTGGTGTATACATTAGCTCCAACTGTTACACCTGAACCTTCACATAACGAAATAATGGTGGTACTTGTGTTCTCTGGCTGAACTATCAAGAATGTAGTGACAGTGCTATCGCAACCATTAAATGCTATAAAATTATTGGAGAAAATCCCATTTGAGTTATAGGTAGAAGCACCAACATTGACACTTGAACCATAACAAATGGTGAAAGATTGTGAAGTGGTGTTAGCAGGCAATACTGTAAGATCCGTTGTAATAGTAGAATCACAGCCAAAATATGAAGACATTACATCGGTGTAAGTACCAGTGGATGAATATGTATTACTTCCTACCAAAACACTTGCTCCCGCACATACGACTATTGTCTGCGGAGTGGAAATAGGTGCTAAAATGGTGAGATTGGTTGTAACCACACTATCGCATCCAAATGCAGAAGTTAAATGCTCCACATAATTTCCTGATGTGGAATAAGTGCTCGAACCAACAGTCATACTTCCTCCATCGCAGAGTGTAACCGATTGGGAAGAGGTGATGGGCGCAAGTACTATAAAGTTTGTTGTCACAGTGCTATCACATAAATTAAAGGCAGTAAAAATATCAGTATAAGTTCCTGAAACAGTATAAGTGTTTGTTCCAACTATTGCTGCCCCTCCATCACACACTGTGATATCTTGCGTGGTTGAATTTTCAGGAAGAATTGTTAAGTCAGTTGTAACAGTGCTATCACATAAATTTGCTGCAATTAAAACGTCAGAGTAAACTCCAGTTGAATTATAAGTATTCGTTCCTACTGTAATGGATGTTCCTGCACAATAGGTCAATATTTGAGAAGTGGTGTTCGCTGGCAAAATGGTTAAATCTGTGGTGACAGTACTATCACAGCCAGATGCTGATGTTAACACATCAATATATGTTCCAGTTGATGAATAGGTATTGGTGCCAACAAGTACCTCTCCTCCCGAACAAAGAACGAGTGTTTGTGATGAAGATATTGGAGCAAGCACTGAAAGGTTGGTAGTTAAAGTGCTATCACATCCTTGAAAACCTGTAAGATTGTCGACATAGGTACCATCGCTAGAATAAGTGTTGGTTCCAATCACCAAATTACTACCATTGCAAATGGTAATATCCTGAGTGAAAGTGGTTGGGAAATTAACGATTAAGGTAAAATTGATGATGGAGTCGCAACCGGCAATGGATGAGAACTCTTCTGAATAATCACCAGACGTAGTAAGGGTTTGAGTGCCTAGTGTATAACTTTGGCCATCGCATATAGAAGCGGTTGCAAAGTTAGAATAAGAAGAATTGATGGTCACAACAAAATCGGCAGATGCCACGCAATCTGGACCTGCAGTGGTATAGGTTACTCTGTATGTTCCTCCTGAAGATTGATCTAAACTTATATTTCCGGTAGTCGGATTCACAACAATACCTTCGGAACTAGCTGAAAAAACACCACCAGATACACCTGTAATGTTTGGAACTGGGTTGGCATCATTCTGACAAAAAACAGAACCTGAATAGGTAAAAGAAGCATCGTCATTAGGAGCAATTCCAATCGTAGTATTTTCACAAGCTCCTGCTGTTACACATCCACCTTCTCCTCTTACATAATAAGTAGTTGCTGAAGTTGGGCTCACATCAAAACTTCCTAAGGCATTAGAATCAAGTGCTGTGGTGCCACAACCATCGGCATATAAATGCCATAAAGTAGCGTCATTTAAATTTCCAGTTACAGTGATGGTTGAAGTACTTCCCAAACAAATAGCAGGAGCAGATACGTTCAACGTTGGTAAATCAGGGTTTACGCAGGGTGCAGAATAAGTAATAGATAAAGAAGGAACTTTCGATGGGTCAGTATTTTCTTTACTTCCAAATCTCTTTGCTGTTTGTGTGTTCGATTCATCACCAAGTAATATCCAACCTAGATTAAATCCTGTTCCATCAACAAAGTTTTGTACATAGGTTTTCATATCTGACGAAGTCCAGATATAATTACCATTGCCATTAACACTAGTGGTAGCTAATGCTGAGGCATCAAAATCACCTCCTGGTGTAGTCCAATTTGTTATAGGATAAAAACTATATTGCCAAGTGGCATCGCTAGTGGCAGCTGCTGCACCATTTCCTCCAGCACCTGAGGCTACAGAAGTTCCTTCGCCCCAAAAACTCGACATTGAGTATAAACTCATATCTCTTGCTCCTGAGGTAGTTTGGTCGGCTGTAAGGGTTAACGAAACATCCGAGATGGTTGCTCCAGAAGGAATAGAAGATAAATCGAATAATAACAAAGCTCTTCTTATTAAACCGCCACTAGTAGTTCCTGCGAACACGTGGTCCCCTGCTCCATTTGAAATGTCGCCTGCAATGCTTTCATAAAGCGTATTGTCCTGAAAAGGAGTTAAAGTTACTGTAGTTTGTGCGGTGAGTAGGTTTAAGAATCCGCAAATACTAATTGATAAAATGGATAGTTTTTTTCTCATATTGGATTGTTTTTTTTGTTTTTGGATGTTTATTGATGTTTGTTTGTTTTGGTTTGAACTAATTGATTTTAATAAAACGATTTGCATTGAACGGCTAGTGGGTAAGATGATGGACTGCTAAAACCTTCTTCTTTTTTTTATGGCTGAACCACACCAAAGTCCGATAAGAAGCGCAGGAATTGTACCTATTAGTGTTTGCATCATCATCGGTTCGAGCATGTATTGAATGAATGGTTGTTCTCCTCTTGTACCTATTTTAGGTATTCCATATTCAATAAAATCAATCATACTAGAAGTAAACACGGCAATAAAAAGAGTAAGAAAGCCGAATTTGATACCTATCCAAGTAAAATTTTTGTGTCTTTTCAAAATGGCTTTGCCTGCTCCTTGCCCAAAGAGATGTCCACAAAGGTAAACAACGGGTATCACGAAACAGATGCTCAAAATATCATCAAAATCATAAAACCAAATGATGGCTTTATAAATGCCATTTTCGATTGACAGTATTGTCATGATTACTTGCGCTATGACGAGGCCCAACGTTACCGCATAAAGCCCTTGTTTGCTCCCTATACTCCTCGCGCGCTTTTCGTCCATAATAGTGGTTATCTTGTTGTTTATAGTTTTTGAAGACTATTTAATCGTGTTCCTGTGCTTTAAATTTCGTTTCAAAAATAGAAAATTTTTGATTGTAAAAAAAATTTAATTATTGACAAGGGTCAGCTAATAACGAATTAACAATTTCTGTCTACCTTTGTACAACTAAAAATCGAAAACAATGAACTACAAACTTTTTGGAAAAACAGGATTGCGCGTATCTGAACTTTGCCTAGGAACAATGACATTTGGCACCGAATGGGGCTGGGGAGCAGATAAAGAAACGAGTGAAAAAGTGTTCGACTGCTTTGCGAATGAAGGTGGCAATTTCATTGACACAGCTAACCGATACACCGAAGGAAGTAGTGAAAAATTTGTGGGTGAATTTATTCATTCGGATAGAGATCATTTTGTGGTTGCTACCAAATATTCTCTATTAGACAGAAAAAACGATTTGAATTTTGTTGGTAATCATCGTAAAAACATGATTCGGTCGGTGGAGCAAAGTTTGAAACGATTGAATGTTGAATGTATCGACATTCTTTATTTACATGCTTGGGATTTTACTACTCCAATTGAAGAAGTACTTAGAGGAATGAACGATTTGGTGAGTACGGGAAAAATAATGTATGCCGCCATTTCCGATACTCCTGCTTGGGTGGTGTCGCAGGCAAATACCATTGCCGACTTAAGAGGTTGGACTCGATTCAATGGTTTGCAAGTAGAACATAGTTTGATTCAACGAACTGTGGAGCGCGACTTGCTTCCAATGGCTCATAGTTTCGATATTGCCATAACGGCTTGGGCTCCTTTAGCAGGTGGTGCGCTTACAGGAAAATACCTTCTGAAAAAAGAAGATGCCACGCGACTAAAAGAAACGAGTGAACGATTGAATGCCCGAAACCAACTGATAGTGGCTGAGGTGATAAAGATAGCTGAAGAAATAAATGCTAGTGCGGCCCAAGTTGCACTTAGGTGGATGATGCAAAAGCCTCAAGTTATTATTCCTGTGGTAGGTGCTACTAAACTTACTCAAATTCAAGATTCGATAGGCGCTACTAAAATGCAATTAAGCGCAGAACATGTGGCTAGACTTAATGAAATAAGCAAGTTTGAACTTGGCTTTCCGCACGATTTCTTGCAACAACAAGGTGTAAAAGATATATTGTTTGGTGGCGAAGAGCATAAGCTTTCCAATCATCGTTTATAAACCACACATATAATATATGGAAATGCTGAATGGGCCCGACCCTCAACTTCTGCTTAAATTAGTAGAAATGAAAATGCCTTTTGGAAAATACAAAGGCACGGTGCTTTGCAATTTACCCATTTCATACCTCGAATGGTTCAATAGAAAAGGATTTCCTGAAGGAAAACTAGGAATGCTGCTCCAAACTATGTACGAGATAAAAATGAATGGACTCGAATATTTACTAAAACCTCTTCGGTAATATCAGGAAATTAGTTTTTAGTACGAATTGATTGACCAAAGGCAAAGTCGAACTCGACTTTGGGTTGAGCGAACTCGCCACGAACGATTTCTTACTCGCCAAAGACAAAGTCGAACTCGCCACGAACGATTTCTTACTCGCCAAAGACAAAGTCGAACTCGCCACGAACGATT
>CAIWDF010000168.1 GCA_903911435.1 uncultured Bacteroidota bacterium | reverse complement strand
TTCGAAATGACAGCATCCGTTTGGATAATGATGAAAAAAGAAAGGCGGCAAGACACCTTTCTTTTTTCCCTCTCACATTTATATAGTGGGTCATTCCGAACGCAGCGAGGAATCTGTTTATTAGTTAGCAACCTGTCGGCAATTGAAATGTAGAATTTAGTTTTACCAATATTGTGCAGTAGGCAATTCGGCAAATGAAAAAAAATAAATCTCTCAAAAAATTCAAATTTTTTACTCACACTCCTTCTAAAAATAATTTAGACATGAGCAAGAACTTTATTTTTCGGAAACTGAAAAAAAACGTATTTACTGGGGTTTCGGACGCAAAATGAGGCAAAAAATAGGGGATTCCCCTATGCCAAAATGCGGTTTTTCGAAAAACATAGGGGAATCCCCTATTGCGCATGCTTTTTTTTCTACCTTAATTTGCTTTGCATTTTCATCGATTTAATTATTAATCCAGAAATCTTGAAACATGGAAAACTTATATGTATTGGTGCTAGAAAGCACCGCCAATGAACGCGAAAAATTATGCGGAATAGTGAAAACATTGTTCCCTAAGTTAGCAACCTCCTGTTGCGATGCTTGGGCCGATGTGGAATTGAAACTAACCACCCAACCGCCAGATATTTTAATTCTTGACCTCGCCAATTGCCCCGAAAATATTTTCGTAAGGCTTAAACAGGTGAATAGAAACATTACCGAACTCATCCTTATTTCCGACCGACACGATGAAGAATTGTTTAAAAAGATAATCAACCTAAAAGTTGGATTCTTGCATTTTTCGCCCAGCGAGGAACAAGTGAAAAAAAGATTGGGAGCAGCCATCGATGTATGTATGGACAGAAAATACAAGATATCGACTATTCAAGAACTGCAAAAAGCACATTTTTTTATCACCAACCAAAACAAAGGCACCTGTAAATTTAAGTTAGAAAAACTTGTTTTTATAGAACAATGTAGTTCGAAACTCATTTACCATTTTACGAATGGTGACGAATATGAGGTGAGCCGAAAGTTAGACGACTGTGCTTTGGAATATGCGCCTTATGGTTTTCTGAAAGTGCAACAAAGTTTTATCATCAATATGCTACACATCGAACGTGTGAAACGAAACGAAAAATTGATAGTGCCTGCCTTTTATCCTAAAAAAGAAATACGCTGTTCGCGCTCGGCCGATTTGTGGAATACCTTTTATAGCCTTTGGACAAAAATGCTTTAGCCAACAAACATAAGCCTTAGTCAAGCCACCAAACCTTGCTGCCCGCTTGGCACTCGCCTTTGTACCCCAAAATGGCAAATGCTCCATTTGCAGAATCGGGGAAAAACCATACATATTTAGAGTAAAACCATGCATTATCGGCATGGTCGATTTTTTCTTCACCACTGTTTCCTACACTTGTGTCGGATTTAATACTTATTTATTGATAAAAAAACAAACACCACACTCCATGCAGGGCCTATCACCCTTTATGACGAATCTAAAACCAAATACGCTATGATAATTATAAGTGAATAATTAATATAGTATGAATTAGGATCTTTTTCAACATCCCATTTCGTCCACCTCGATGACTGTTTTTACTCACAAGTAGACAGCGCAACGTAGGCCTAGCACTTGGCGGATAGCCGCTTAACCTGCACCCGAGCAACGAACGAAATGAATGAAGAAAAGGCTCCATTAAAAACAAAAATAAAATGAAAGTAACCTATGTAGCAGTAATGCATGTAAAAATTAAAAAAGTGAAATCGGTTCGCGATTTGGCTGATAAAGTAATAAAAGGCTTAACAGATAATGTGGCCATATACGCTACCCCAGCACCTCCGGTGGGCGATTTGAATAGTTCAAACGTTTTGCTTGAGAAGAAAATAGTGATATACGATAGTGATAAAAGTAAACTAAAACGACTTGACATGGAGGGGCAAGCTAAGGATGTACACAAAATACTAAAAGACCTTACAGGATATGTAAGTGGTGTGACATCCGACCAGAAAACCATTTTGCTAAGCGGTTTTGATGCTGACAAGGAGCCGGAAAAACGCAATGTGCCAAAAGACAAAATAGTAATCAAGCGCATTGATGATGGACCAACAGCCCTATCGGCAAAAATATTCCTCGAAAAAATGCCAGAAGGCAATTTTGTTGACAGGTATAAGGTAGAAAAATCGGACGATGACAAATCGTTCAGTTTGGTACTCGAAACTGGAAACTCGCGCAAACTGATTATTCCGGGCTTGACCAAAAACAAAGAAGTGTTTTTTAGAGTAATAGGTGGAAATACTCATGGATACAGCCAACCAAGCGAATCGGTAGGCTATACTCCTAGGTAAAAACTTCGGCTAGGCTCCTCTTTTCCGATAAGTTACGTACGTATTCGGAAAAGAGTTGCCTAGAAGAAGAAAAGTGTTGTTAAGGAAAAAACTTTTCACATACAGAACACAAAAAGTAATGATAAGGAAAAAACTTTTCACATACAGAACACAAAAAGTGATGCTAAGGAAAAAACCTTTCACATACAGAACTTAAAAAGTGATGTTAAGGAAAAAACTTTTCACATACAGAACTTAAAAAGTGATGCTAAGGAAAGAACTTTTCACAT
>CAIWDF010000167.1 GCA_903911435.1 uncultured Bacteroidota bacterium | reverse complement strand
GACCATGCAAAGGTATTGATGCCTGGGGCGCCTGTCGTTAAATCAAACGTTGGGGCATATCCATCGCATACGATATCCGATGATGGTGTCGATACACCTACTGGTGTTGGTTTTACAGAAATAGTAGGTGTTAAACTTGCATTGGATGTACATCCGTCTGCTGTTGGTGTCACTGTATACTTAATGGTTCCAACTGTAGTATTGGTGGTATTACTCAATACATCATCGATGGTTGCTCCACTTGATATTGGTGAAGTTCCCGATACGATTCCACTATTGTTCGATTCAAACCATGTATAGGTTGCACCTGATACAGACGAGCTTAACGCTACATTTGATGGTAAACCACTACAGATAGATGCACTTGGTACGCTATACTGTACGTCTGGTAATGGTTTTACCGTAACTACTGCTGATCCACTTCCGATAACATCCCCTGTACAATTGGCATCACTGAATGATGTAATTGAATAAGTAGTGGTTGTTGTAGGGTTTACAGTTACTGTTGCAGGACTAGTATTTGCGACTGGTTGAGTCACACCGTTTACACTATAATGCCAAGGACCAACACCTGTGAAATCGACTATTAAATTAGCAGAAGTAACATTCGTTCCTGCACCTCCTGCAGCACAAACAGATGTTGTTCCACTAATTGATGCTGTTGGTAATGGATTAACAGTTACCGAAACTGTGCCTGTTGCAGTACAACCAGAAGTTGAGGATGCCGTAACAGAATAAGTAGTCGGCAAAGTAACACTTGAAGCTGTTACAGTTGATCCTGCAGTAACACTTAAGGTAGGATCAGCAGACCATGTATAATTCGAAACGGACTGTACGATTGGATCGAATCTATATCCATTTCCATTTCCAGGCCAGGCCGAGGAAGTGGTAGTTGATGTTTGAGTTCCGTCCAAAGCGTTAATATAATGATTGGTTCCGCCCGTTGCATCTTCAATTCCTATTGAAGCTGCTGTAGTAATTGTTCCTGCTGTAGGACCATAAACTATTTCAATACGACCAGGATTAGTTGATGCAGGACCATAAATATTTACCTGGAATGAAATGGTGATTGCACTACCGTCACTAAATCCACTTCCAACAGCATTATTCCATTGGAACGCGTATACATCAGTTCCAATTGAACCATATCGCATACTTCCTGTTCCTGTCGGGAAATTAGCTCCCATATCCTTGAACCAAGCCGCGATAGTATTGTTTGGAATAGTAGTAGTGAATAGGTTACCAGCTGTACGCATTGAAACAGCATCAATGGTACTCTGATTTCCTGCACCTACCCAACCATTTGTACACATGCTCATCTGAGTAAATGTATTACCCATATATGAAAAAGTAAATGGCAAGGTAACTACTACTCCACCGTCATCCTGAGAAGCACTACCCATACCTGCAGTTAATTGTGCAGTAGTATTAATTGTAGTTATTCCTGTTCCAGACAATGCAGAGAATGTTTGCCCACTTAATGCTATTCTGTTATAACCGTTTGGCCCAACAAGTGGAGGCAAAGAAGCGTTCGCTGTAAGCACAGAATTACTTCCGTTACAAACTACAGCCGGTGTGGCTGTTACACTGTTCATTGTTACAGCAGGATTAATAATTACCACCGTTGTTCCTGTAGCACTACATCCTGAATTGCTTGCTGTAAAAGAGTAAGTACCAGTACCAGATGTTGTTATACCTACAATACTTGGGCTTTGTGATGCTGATGTGAAACCATTTGGTCCTGTCCAACTAAATGTGGTACCTATATCTGTTGTTCCTGTTAAGTCAAGCGTTTGAGTGGCACAGATACCTGTATTACTTGATGCAGAAGCTGTAGGAGTTGGTGTTACCACAATTGTTTGAGTTGAACTAGGTGAACCAGCAACTGGAGTACCTCCACAACTGATGACACAATGGAAATCCATACTTGCTGTTAATGCAATAGTTGGTGTATAGGTTGCACTTGTAGCACCTGATATTGGAGACCATGTGTTAGCTCCTACAGGTGAACTTTCCCATTGATAAGTTGCTCCTGAACCAAAGGTTGGAGAGAAACTCAAAGTTGGTTGTGTAGCAGTACCAGAACAAACAGTAGCTAAAGTAGTTCCGGTTGTAAATATTGGTGTAGCAATAGTTACCGAACCTAAGTTAGCCGAACAGGCTGGTACCGCAACATATCTTGCATCTACCGAATAAGTACCAGACGAAGGAGGAATAATTGGATTGTTTGTTGTCCAAGAGCTTCCGCCATTTATTGAATACTCATAGAAGTTATTGTATTGAATTAATAGGTTATCAATGTAATGACCTTCATTTAATCCTCCAGTACGCGCGCAAAACGCATGCTTCCAAGTTGATTTATTCGCAGTAAGATATGATGCAGGTAATTGCTGATTGGTTACAACCTGACTAGCATTTAACCACATTGAAACCTGGCCTAGTGCATTAATTTTAATTGTTACGTGAGTTGTAGCACCAGAAGTAGTGGTTGCTCTCCAGCCTAAACCAGCAACAGTACCATTCGCCCCTGCAATACCATTTGTATAAGTAGGAACTGTAGTTCCTCCATCATAATAAACAACCCCGTTACAAGTAGGTCCTTGATGTGAAGCTGTACAATTGTACATCAAATAAACACCAGGAGTATTTCCACTTGAGTTAGAAGCTGGTAGACCACCTGTACATCCGCCAGTATTGCTAATGGCATCAAAAGATAATTTCAACTTTGTTCCACTTCCATTTTCAGGAGCTAGTGTTGTTACACCACTTGTTCCAGTAGCCGCAGTAGCATCTGGTAGAGCAACAACATCATCACCATAACTATAGCTAAATCCATCAGCAGGTGAACTTCCACTGGTTGTAGTTATCATGTCGAAGTCTATCTGGAAATCATTGTTTGCCAACCCTGTTGTGTTTGTAATTAAAACACCTCCATTCATGGAATTAGCAGCTGAAGTTAATTGCATCCTACCACCTGTGATGGCAAAATTATTTCCTGCAGCTACCATATTAGATGGTAAAACAGAGCTTGTAAAATCATTATTAACTATGGTACCTGCTCCATTAACATTTGCTGTAATTAAACCTGTAGGATTAACACAACTTGTTATTGGAGTTGAAGTAGCTGTTCCTGACAAACCAGTATAGATTGAAACTGTTTTTGTAGCAGTGACATTACAAGTTCCACTGGTTGCTACAACAGAATAGGTATACACTCCATTTGCAGTTGGAGTAATAGTTTGGCTCAAACCTGTTACGGTTCCTGTTATTCCACTTCCTGTTGCAGGTGTAGCTGACCAAGTATAACCTGTAAAGGTTTGGTTACTTCCTGTTTGAGTAATAGAATAAGCATTTGGAGTGCCTAAACAAGATGCTGAATTTCCAACTATGGTTAAGACATCGGCTGAATTATCAGCTAAAACAGCAGTACGAGGAGAACTTTCGCAAGTACCTGATAACTCTGAAACATAGAATGTTGTTGCTAAAGAAATACTAGTAGTATAAGTAGTAGATGTACCTGTTTGTAAAACAGTACCTCCTGTGGCAGCATTATACCATTTGAATATTGGCGTAGGTGCTCCACTTGTTGAAGTAACTGAAGCCGTTGGTATTCCAGCACCGCACTGTATTGAATTAGTAGCTGTAGGAACAGATGGCAACGGAGTGACATTCACAGCAACTGATGACGTACTTATACAACCTCCCCCATTGGCAGAAACTGTATAGGTTGTTGTTGTAAGAGGGTTAACCGTAACTGTATTTCCATTTAAACTTCCTGGGTTCCATGTCCATGTTACAGTACCAGCACCCACAGTTCCAACTTGACCGGAAAAGACGAAGTTTGGACGAGTTGCTGCACTTCCTGAAACAGTTGTAAGAGATGACATCGTTCGTGCTCCTGAAGTATTATCAGCATAATAATATACTACAGATGTAAATCCTGTTGTTGAGTATGCTTCCGTAGCACTATTACCCCAGCAAGTAGGAGAACCTGCAGAACATGTGTTTCCAGGGTCATTATCATAGTATACATCCAAAAGAACATTCGAAGTACCATCCCAAGCAAAAGGTGCACTGAATGCGTAAGTATTATTTCCAACAATTGGTGTTGTACTTGATGTATTATACACATTCGTAAAAGTTGGAGTTTGAAAAGCAGTTAAAGAAATAGCTGAAGTGTTAGCCATTCGAATTCCAAAATTATCAAAATTAAATGGTGAAGCAGAAACTACAGAAACAGGAATAGTCAAACTTGTTATGTTTCCTGGAAATAAGCCTAAAGCAGATAATTCTGATGCAGTATATAAATACTGCTTATGAGAACCTTCAAATGTTCTATAATATGGAAGGAATGAGCCTCCCGCAGAAGTTGTTGTACCAGTACCGACAGTTAATGAACCCGTGTTGATTACATTTGTTGTTGCAGTTAATGTACTTGGTACACCAGCACAAACAGAAGATGGAACGGCTGTAGGTGTGTTAATAACCGGACCAGGAGTTACAACCACTGCAACTGATGATGTGGTTACACAACCCGATGAAGTTTCTGAAGCTGTTACTGTATAAGTATAGGTACCACCAACTGTTGGTGAAATAACAGCAGGATTAACTGTCACAGGAGTTGATGCTCCGCTACCTGCGGCACCAGCCCAACTAATATTATCATACGTATTATTGGATAATGCCTGAGTATAATTTAATGTTACAGGCGTGTTTACACAAATAGGGGTAGCACTTGCAGTAGCCACAATTGGATTTGGTGTATTTACAGTTTCTGTAACAGCTGTACGAGGACTTGGACAACCATTATTTCCCATTTCACTAACATACCATGTAGTTGTTGTGTTAATTGATGATAGATAAGTTGAATAACCAGCGCTTGGCACCAGTTGTTGAATTACAAGGTTATCCATAGAAAAACCACCTGTGATTCCACCACTACGACTGCTGAAAATATGTTTCCAAGTAGATCTATCACTGCTTAGATATCCTGCAGGTAATTGAACGTTAGTAAATATAGCGGTTCCACCAACAGATAAGGTAAGCTGACCAGAAGAATTGATGGTAACCGTTACATGACTATTTACGGTTGTTGCTGTAGTTGGTATCCAAGCAACGTTGGTAGAATAACCCAAAACACCTGTACCACCTGAAGTATATCCAGTAGTTAATGAAGAATTATATAGCAAATAAATTCCCTTACCATCACTTCCGCTTGCAGCATTGTAAGTGAGGAATGCAATTCTTATTTTACTTCCACTTCCATGTTCTGCAGTTGGTGTTGATGAATTATTTAATGGAATTGCATCATCACCGATACAATAGCTAAAACCATCAGCCATTGAGGTACCGGTAGAAATTGCAGATAAATCAAAATCGGTTTGATACTGATTTGAGTTAGTACCACTTGCATTGACCGTAAATGCGCCACCAGTAGCTGTAGTTGTAGGTTGTAATGCTATGACACCACCTGAAATAGCCGCTGAACCAGAAAGACTTCCTCCATTAGCACCTGAACTAAAATTGTTTGAATAATAGGTTCCCATTGCTGAAGCAGGCGCTTGCTGTAATGTGCCTCCGGTGCTTGCATTGTACCATGAGAACTGTCCATTACCACTACCTCCTGAGGTAGAAGCGACTGAAACTGTTGGAATACCTGTACCACATTGTGTTGCATTGGTTGCACTTGGAGCTGCAATAAGTGGATTAACATTTACTACCACACTAGAAGTACTCGTACAAGCACCGCCATTTGCTGAAACGGTGTATGTAGTGGTTGATGTTGGGCTAACTGAAACCGAATTTCCAGATAAACTACCAGGATTCCAATTCCAGGTGATACCAGAACCTGCGCCTGTAGTCAACACCTGACCATTAAAAATAAATTGTGGTCTTCCTGAGTAAGTTGTGACATTTGTTGTATTATCCGAACATTGCGCTGTTCCTGCTGTTCCAACAGTTTTATGGGTATGAATTGTTGAAACGTAAGCTGTATTGTCAAATAAACAAGTACGACTCATTGTTGCAGTGCTTGCAGAATTACCATGACAAATTTCAATAACAATATTGCTTACTCCATCCCATACGAAAGGAGTTGAGAAAGTCATTGTATTCACTCCTGTTATTGGCATTAATGAAGCATTAGTATAAACTGTAGTAAAGGTTGTTGAAACGTACGATGACATGTTTGTTGCAGATGTATGTCCAATTTTCACTGAAAGATCTAACATTGGCAATGTACTCGGTACCGTAATATTAAGACCTAATGAAGTGATATTTCCAGCATACAATCCTGAGGCAGTTAACTCTGATGCCAATACTAAATGCTGCATATGAGTATTCGACCATAAACTATAGAATGGATTAGAGTATGTTGCACTTGTAGTTGCTCCTGCACCAACAGTAGCAACACCTGCACCTATTACATTTGTTGTAGCAGTTAATGTACTTGGACTTCCGCTACAAACTGTACTTGGTGATGCAACTGGAGTATTGATAGTTGGACCCGGAGTTGCTGTTACAGCGATTGTTGCTGTTGTAGCACAACCACTTGAAGGTTCAGATGCTGTAATTGTATAGGTATAAGGACCCGCTAAACTTGGTGTAACGACTGCAGGATTGCCTGCCACAGGTGTAGAAGCGCCACTTCCAGCAGCACCGCTCCAACTGATTACACTATATACATTATTCGATAATGCTTGTGTATAATTTAAAGTTATTGGAGAGTTAACACAAAAAGTTGTTGCACTTGCAGTGGCAACTATTGCATCAGGCTGAGTTACTGTGATTGTAACCGGAACTCTTTGGCTTTCGCAACTACCGCCTACTTCTGAAATATAGAAGGTAGCAGTACTGCCTATACTTGTGGTATAAGTTGTAGAAGTTGAGGTTTGTAATGCTGTGCCTCCTGTTAGAACTGAATACCATTTGAATGTTGGTGTCGGTGCTCCGCTTGTTGAAGCTACTGATGCTGTTGGCACTCCAGATCCACACTGAGCTGTATTAGTTGCAGTAGGAGTTGAAGGAAGTTGAATAACATTTACAGTTACACTTAATGTACTAGTACAAGCCCCACCATTTGCTGAGACTGTGTATGTTGTTGTTGATAATGGGCTAACAGAAACAGAATTTCCATTTATACTTCCAGGGTTCCATGTCCATGTTAATGAACCTGCACCAACTGTTCCAAATTGTCCACCCAAAATGAAATTAGGACGAGTTGTTACACTTCCTGTCGCAGTTGTGAGTGATGACATTGTTCTTGCTCCAGTTGTATTGTCTGCATAATAATAAACTACAGATGTAAATGCAGTTGTTGTATATGATTCTGTTGCACTATTACCCCAGCATGTAGGTGATCCAGCTGTACAAGTATTGTTAGGGTCATTATCATGATAGATATCAATTAGTACATTAGAGGTACCGTCCCATGAAAAAGGTGTACTGAATGTGTAGGTATTATTTCCTACGATCGGTGTCGTAGTTGAAGCACTATATACATTAGTATAAGTTGGAGTTTGAAAAGCAGTTAAAGAAGTTACTAAGGTGTTTGCCATTCTTATTCCGAAATTATCAAAATTAAAAGGAGTAGCAGAAACAACTGAGACTGGAATAGTTAAACTTGTCATGTTGCCAGGGAAAAATCCAAGGGCTGTTAATTCAGAGGCTGTATATAAATATTGAGCATGCGAACCTTCAAAAGTTCTGTAATAAGGAAGATATGAGCCTGCTGAAACAGTTGTCGTTCCGGCACCTACTTGAGCAGAACCTGAACCAATCACATTTGTCGTTGCAGTTAGTGTGCTTGGACTTCCACTGCAAACTGTACTAGGTGAAGCTACTGGTGTATTAATATTTGGACCAGCTGTTACAGTAACCGCAATAGTTGAAATAGTTGCACATGAACTAGAAGGTTCTGAGGCTGTAATTGTGTAGGTATAAGTTCCTGCAACAGTTGGTGTAATAACCGCAGGACTTCCTGATACTGGTGTAGAAGCACCACTACCTGACAAACCACTCCAACTGAATACACTATAAATGTTATTAGACAATGCTTGAGTATAACCTAACGTTACGGGAGTGTTAACACAAATAGGTGATGCGCTGGCAGTTGCCACTATTGGATCAGGTTGAGAAACGTTTACTGTAACTGTAACACGTGGACTTTCGCAAGCTCCAGAAGCTTCTGCCACATAGAAAGTTGATGTAGTATTTATGCTGGTAGTATAAGTTGTAGATGTTGAGGATTGCAAGGCTGTTCCTCCAGTTGGAACAGAATACCAATTAAAAGTAGGCGTTGGTGCTCCACTTGTTGATGCAACGCTTGCTGTTGGAAGTCCTGCACCACATTGTGAAGAGTTACTTGCTGTTGGCGTAGTTGGAAGCGTAATTGCTGTTACCGAAGTTGTTGCCGTTAGCGTACAGCCACTGCTATGAGTTGCTGTTACCGTGTAACTAGTATTAACCACAGGACTTACTGCTAATGGGTTTGAGGTTCCTACTACTGTACTTCCATCAAACCAACTATAAGAACTTAGAGCCTGGGTTTTATTTCCTACAAATGTCAGGGTTGGTCTCACAGTATAAGTTAATGCACCGGTAACAGTTAATCCACATATTGGGGTTCCAGTTGTTGAGGTTCTATTATAAGAAACAACAGACGCAAAAGCTGTGTTATCAGCTGTACATGTACTTGCTTCTGTAGCAGTACTTGCAGTATTATCCCAACAAATTTGAATTACGATGTTTGAGGTACCATTCCAGTTAAACGAGGAGGATGATCCAGCACCAGTTCCAAATGGAAAAGAATTTGTACCAACAGCAGGCACATAATTCCCTGTGTACACCTGAGTGAATGTAGGGGTAAGATAAGTAGTAGTTAATGCAGTTGCGGTAGTAGGTGCAATATTTATAGTAAATGCTGTTCTGCTCGTCACACTTGTTGACGTTAAATTTAAGGCCATTGAAGTAATATTTCCGGCAACAAAACCTGCGGAAGTTAATTCACTTGCCAAATATAAAATTTGCATCTTTTGATTAGCCCAATTGCTATATATTGGATTTGGATAAGTTGCACTTGTTGTTCCTCCTGCACCTATAGCTCCAGAACCACTCTTTGCGGTAACCACACTAAGGTTAGTTGAACTACCTGCACAAATAGGATTAACACTTACACTTGCGATGGCCGATGCACCTAACAATGGCACATCAGAATAGGATGTTCCAAATTGAGAATTAGAGAATGTTCCATCAGTTGCCGTTACGTACCATACAATAGTTGCATTCGCTGGAGTAGGAATAGGAATTGTTCCTGTCCATACAGACGTAGAGTTTGCTGCTCCGCTACCTAATGTCATAGCTATACCGGTTTGCCCAGCTCCGTTTATAGAATAATTCAATGTTACTGCAGTAATAGTACTTCCAGAAACCGAATTAATAGTGGTTGTTATAGTGTGTGCAGAAGATGAACATTGAATACCAGAAGGCGAATTAACTAAAGAATTAAATACAGGAATAGCAGAAACACCAGCATATTCATCAGCACCCAAGTCAGGAGCGTTAGCTGTTCCTACATATCCTGTTGAACCTTGTCTTGTATTTCCGTCATAATCATCATCTACAATTCCAGCAAGAGCAACACCCGCTCCTTCTGCAACACCTGCTACAGCAGTATTCAAATGTAAATCTACAGTTGAAGCTGTTCCATTAGGAACTAAAAATTGTGGATTACCAACCTGACTGAAGTTGTCGCCTGTAAGCCAACCTAATGAATAAGTAGGAACGGCTGTTGCATTGTTTAATCCAAAACTATTGTCATTACCAGCTGAATAATAGTAATTGTTATAATTAAAATCACAACCTGCAGTAGCGGTTCCTAGACGTACAGAATAATGTTTGTTTGTTTGACCTGAACCAACATTTGTACGTGTATTTGCAAAAATATTATTACGCATTACTAAAGCACCTGACACTGCCGAACGGTTAAAAGCAGAAGAATGATTGGCCGCTGAAGTTGCAGTAACGCCAGTTCCTCCAATATATACAGTATTATAGTATAAATTAGTAGTACTGGTTGTTCCAACGGAAAAACCTCTTATTACCAATGGTGTAGTAACCGAAGCTCCTGCATCATTTATACCAAGACGAATATAGTTATTTTGAATATTTGCAACTCCTGCTCCCACATCTACTCCTGTGAATGTAGCGGTTGTAGAAGTTGTAGTGGTATAAGCCACATCAAAACTATGAATAAAGTTTTTAGCAAGTAAATTTGTACCACTTGTAGTTGGTCCCCAATAAATACCTGTAATTTGAGTTCCTACTGTAGTGCTTGTACTAGTAAGTTTTAAAGAATAAATCTGATTACTTGTAACGGTTGATGGTGCGGTAGTGGAACGCATTACAATTCCAAGAATATTTGCAGTACTTCCTGAACTTGCAATTAAAGAAGCAGAAGTAAGATTGCGAACTATATTTCCACTTATTGTATTTGCTCCAACTGCTACATCTATACCACGAACTGTTAATGTAGTCGTGGTGGTAGTTCCTGTATATGTATTATTCAAGTTCGCAATTACGTTATTATTTATTGTACTAACAATAGGTCCCGATGAAACAAAAATACCACACATTCCCATTGCGGTTGCAGTAGCTCCAACACCAGTAAATTGGATGCTGTTTGCTGTAGTTAAACTTCCAATTAAGTTATTATTCATTGTTGCAGATGTAGTACCTCCTCCAAACATACCAATCCCTATAAATGAATTGGAAATAGCGGCATTGTTAATTGTAATGGAACCAATGGTATTATAATTAGCTATAGAAACAGCTCCACCACCAAAACGAATTCCATAAGCAACTGATGTAGCATTACTTGTAGTACTGTTATTTAGTGTAATTGAACCATTACCCGTTCCTGAACCAATTGTATTTCCTGTTCCCAAAGTATTTCCAACATTCACATTCCCGCTTGCAACAGTAATAGCTCCAAAATATATAATCACACTTTGTGTTGTAAAAGCTATATTTTGAATGGTGTTGTTATTTACATTAGTCGCACTTAATGTTCCAACTGAAATATCCATTGGGAAGAAAGTATTCGTAGTAGCCCCAAGCATAGTATAAGGGGTACTTCCGCAAAGCGGTGCAGTACCTCCTATGTAATTTCCGATGATAGTAAATCCACTAGAACCAACTGCCGATGCTCCCGGTGTAATCCAGAAACCTCGATAAGCAATTAATGCTGTTGTATATGTTCTGGAAGCGGTTTGGTAAACACTATTATTTGTAATATTCCAATTGTTATTTCCAGTAACAACATCTATTGCCGCTGTTGCTGTTGTTGCATTGAACATATCATATATATTACAATTAGTAATAGTGTTATTATCATTATTAGCTAAGTTACCCACTGCTGTTGCATTATATGCATACACTCCCACATTTAAAACATTACCAACTGAAGTAGCGGCATGTATATTACAAAATGAAATCGTATTGTTATCGTTTCCGTTTATTCCTGCTGTTGACAAAATAGCAACAACTCCAGGTACGGCACCTACTGTTACTGTACCAGTATTAATTGCAGGATTTAAGTTGGAAGCTTGTAAATCTACATAAGTGATGGTATTATTAGATGATTCGTTTTGCATCAACACCGCATTACCTGCTGCTCCTGCTGTAGAACTTGTATTTACAATTCTGATAAATTGGTTAGTACCTGTTCCTCCATTTCTTCCATCAATAGTTACATAAGTAGCACCATTAAAAAGAACGGTTTCACTTGTAAGTGCACTTGTCCAAACAAAAGCAGAGCCAACACCAGCAGCAGGACGAATAGTTAATGTTCTAGATGAATTTACACAAGCATTTGCAGGGAAGGTAATTGGATAAGTTTCTCCAGCAGGATTATAAGTAGGTTGTAATTCCAAAATTGTATTTCCTCCCAAACCATTGGTATTAATATAAGTCAAGGCATTGGTAATAGATGTAAACCCTCCAGGGTATGTATTGGGCAATCCAGCATCAATATTTATTGTACCGCTCATACTTCCGCAAGCACTTGTAGTATAAGTTGCTGTTAATGGAGAACTACCTAAATAAATAGGTCCTCCGCAAGTTGCGCCCGTATTATAAGAGTAAACATAAAAATCATATGAAGTTGCACCACTTAAACCGGTTGCTGTAAAAGAAGTAGTAGCACCTGCCTGAACAACTGTTCCCAAACCAATTGACTGGCCAGTAACATAAGTATTACCATTAACTGGTGCTGTAGTAGATGCTAAATTAGGGTACCTAACAACTAAATAACCAGTTGGCGCTCCTGTAGCTGCCGTAAAACTTGCCGAGATTGAACCTGTAGCTGTTGCTCCTTGTATTAAACTTGTAGCTTGTGCTGAAGGTGTAGCACACAGAGGAGTTGCCCCAACAGCAAATACACTCATTATCTGACCCGAAGTTGTTTTTGAAATGTTAATTGATGAGATCAATTTTCCATAATTAGATGTACTTAATGGCAACGAAAATTCTGCAAAATATTGACAAGTACCTACTGCCGAACAAGTAGCTGTGCGAGCTACACGATTATAAAGAGTAGTTGTTATTTTAGTATATGTTACACCACCAGTGTTAGTTCCAGCTGTTGTATTACACCAATCCCCTGTAGTTAAATTACTAAATACTTGAGCAGAGGCATCAGAAAAGGTTACAGTAACTGTAACACCCGAAGTTATTGCCCCACCACCAGATACACTTAGTAAATACAAGTTACTCGATTGAAATGGAGTTACTGGAGTTAAAGTAGCATTACCAATACCTGTTCCACTTAATGGGACACGTAATGCATTGTTACTGCTATAGCCCTGCAATGTATAGGTTAAACCAACTGCTGCAGTACTAGAGATTAAACCACTTGCAGGCAAAATACCTGTAGTTGGTGCGCCTAATCCGCAGTTAAAGGTTCCATCCACAAAACCATAACCAGCACCTAATCCATCCAAATCGGTGGTGGTACTCGTTTGAGCTGTTGCAGCACCCGCTGCCCCATTGGCTACCAAGTCGGCATTATAACCTGTACAAGGTATATTAACAAATTGCGCCTTCGCATTTGTAAATGTTAATCCTAACATTACAAATGTACAAAGCAAGAAACGAACTATCGCTCTCGCTGTTTTCTTTTGATTTGTACTTCTTTTCATTTTATTGTTTTTGGGGTTGTTTATTATTACTTTGGTTAATTGTTTTTCTTTACTTTAAATTCATTTTTTTGTAAAAACGCTCTGATACGAAATTCACTATTAAATTTCACCCTGATTTATTCAAGGGGTTATTCTCCAATTTATCCATCTCTTTCATTTTTCTTGTTGTGCATAATCTTTTTTTAGACAATTAAATTTTGCCTTTATATTTTTCTTTTAACGTGGTGAAATTGATTTTTGATTTAAGAAAAGAGTTCAGGGGCAGCAGGCAACTAACCCAAAAAGCACCGTACTACCCCTTTAATGAACTCCTCACTTCTTAAACATCGTTGCTTACATTGTGACCAACTTTAAAAAAATTACAAGTTACTTTCATAATGCAAACCTGATTTATAATTAATTCCTGCGCGTAGATTTGTTTCAACACAAAGGAATTGCTTTTAAATTCTTTAAATTCATTAGCTGTTTCAACGAAAATAAACTTGTTGCAGTTGCTAGTAAAATTATCATCATCTCTTTCGTATTTTTGGTTTGTTTTTAGAACATACTAAATCTTTTATGGCACGCATCGCACTCCAGTGTTTGCATTACAACCAATCCTAGAGTTGCTGTTTTAATTAATTTCGCTCTCAGATTTGGCAAATCTAAATTCACAATATCTCCTCCACACCTAGGACAAATTATCCCTAGTGCCTTTTGTTTTTTTACTATTTCGTTTACTTCAATTGATTTCACCCTACTTTTTTTGATGGGTAAATGTGACTTATTTGCACTTCTAACTAAAAATTTTGTGACGAACTTATAGTTTAGCTGTGACGAAACAACTAAATAAATGAGACAGTAAGGAATTATTAATTACATCATATTATTCAAAAATAAACGTTTATTACATATCGGATTTCTAGTTATACCAATATTTGTAGTCAACCTACAAATAGTATTATGAAATCGAAAACAAATAACCTAGAAAAGGCTCTGTTCAGTTTCCTATTACGAGAAACTACCGCTCGGATTAGTGGCGCGAATGGTGAAGTTTAAGGTGAAAGAAAACAAATCGAAAAAATAAACAATTATCATTTTTCGACTAGAATCATTATCAGGCTTAAAGAATAAAAAACTTTATATTATTTTATACCAAGAACTTTATATAATTCGTCCTTTTGTGTTTTACTCAATGGAATTTTATCCGTGCCAATAAACACTTCGGTTGGTTCTACTTTATCAATCAAACTAAGTTGTACTGCATGACTTCTACCTGTTTTAAAAAACAAATCGGATGGAAGCTGCTCAAGAAAATCGGTGAACGTTGAACGAATCATTATTTTCTTGTTTGTAGTGGTATGTATTTTTACATAATTTTCTTCACTCTCCAACCATGCAATTTGTGTAAAAAGAATTTTTATGTATGAATGACTTTCACGAATAAATATTGCATTATTTATTTTGGTAGAATTCGTAGGCTGTTTTTCTTGTGTTTTGGCTATTGAATAATTACTAAATGCAATTTCGATAGCCGCATAAAGTTCGTCTTTTATAAAAGGTTTGACAAGGTAAGCGTGAGGTTTAACATTTTTAGCACGGTTGATGGTTCCCGCATCGCTATTAGCGGTAAGGAAAATAATTGGTACTTGGTGATGTTCGTTGGCATAAATAGCCACATCTATTCCATCTTTTTTTCCACTCAAACTTATGTCCAACAAAAGAATATCCGGTTTTTCGGCTTCAATCATTTTGATGGCTTCAGTATAACTTATGGCTATATCAGTAAAAGCGTAATCTAGTTGATCCAACACATTCTGAATGCTTCTTGCAATCAACAATTCATCTTCTACCACTCCAATTTTCAATTTTTCCATATGCTTCATCACTTTTGGTTAATCTATTTCCTTTCTTCCTTCGAGCGAAAGAAATTGGATACTAAAACAGCTATTATTATCCTCGTGTTGATAATCTACCTTCCCTCCTATTTGTCTACACAAATCTCTGATAACGCTTAATCCCATGGTTTTTGATTTATAAAAATCTACCTCGGGAGGCAATCCTTTTCCATTGTCTTGATACATCAAAAAGAAAGTATGATTTTCTTCGTCTTCTGATATACTCAAATTTATTTCCATCTGTCTATTGGCTTCCAATGCATATTTAAACGAGTTGGTGAGTAATTCATTTAAAATAAGACCTAATGGCACAGCTGTTTCGATGTCGAGAACAATGTTAGAAATATAATTGGCAAATTTAACTTTTTCTTTTGTAGGATTGAATAAATCATTAATCAGTTTGAATAAATCATCTGCAAACGATGTCATATCCACTCCAGCAAGATTATCGTGTTGATACAAATTTTCATGTATCAACGATATACTTCTTACATTGGTTTTGGCTTCTGCAAAGGTTTGTTTGAGCAATGGCGAATCTATTTTCTGCTGATGCATGCTTAGTAAACTCACGATAACTTGCAAATTATTTTTCACCCGATGATGTATTTCTTTTAGCAACAAATCTTTTTCCGAAAGCGTACCCCTCAGCTGCTGTGTTCGTTTCTCAACAGTGGCCGAAAGTGAGTCGCTATCGCGTTTTAAGTTTGCTGTCCTCACTCTAAATATCAGCATAAACAGCAATACCAATAGAACAAAAAGAATTAATTGAAATCCTACTTTTTTGAAAAGTGGAGTAATCACCACGATAGGTATCACCAATTCATTTTTACTTGCTCTACCGGTTTGTGATTGTCCTTTTACCCTCAACGTATAGTTTCCATAAGGTATTCCGCTCAAGCGGATACTATTGTGATTAATAAAATTCCAATCTTTATCGATGCCATCTATTTTATAAAAATAACTCGACTTGGCGTCCGAATAATCAAGTAGTTTAAATTCGAGATTAAAAAAACGGTCGCCTGGCTGAAGCACAATTTTGTTGGTGGCCAGCAGTTTCGATGTTTGATCTATCAACTCTTCCTCGTCACCCGAAAACTGACTAAACGAAATGATGCGCAACGGAATATTCGTAGTGCCTGTATCCTCAGCAAAATCTTTTGGATAAAAGGCATTCACACCATCCAAACCTCCGAAATACATTCTACCATTGCTCGATTTATAGGAAGATATTTTATTAAACTCATTGTGCGAAATTCCTTCTTTGGTGGTATAAGTCGAGATATTAAAATTCTTTGTATTGAATCGTACCAAACCAAAATCCGAGCTTATCCAAAGATCATGCGTTGCATCTTCTTCGATGCGATATAAAATATCAGACGGAAAACCAGCTGTGATGTTGAACTGCCGAAACCTGTTTTTCTTCTTATCCCAACGATAAAGTCCATCCCCATTGGTAGCTAACCAAAACACTTCATCATCAGTTTCCAAGGCATCGTGCAAACGGTCGAACGGAAATTGATGCGACTTTTGTTTCGACTCTTGACCCCAATAATCCAAAATGTAATCTCCTCTTGCATCCAACAAAAACAACCCATTCTCGGCCACTGCCCATATCTTTTTATCCGCACGTTTGATGAATCGATACACAAATTTGGGTATGGGAAAACTTGGTGTTTTACCTCTCAAATCAGTGAATTGGCGAGTCACCACATTTATCTTTTGTATCGAATGGGTATACCCTATCAGCAGCTCAGTGCTCGACAAAGAATCGAGTGTTGATATACCTACAGAGCCTCTTGATGATTCGTAAAACGAAGCAGGTTCAAGCGTTTTGGTTGTTTCGTTGTATTCCAACATATACTTATCACTCGTGTACAGTTTATTATTGAACCGTATCATCGAAAAATTAATCTCTGGCCTTGAAAGCATAAGCCCATCGCTTGTTTCGAACTTATGCCAAACATTGGCATACACCTTGTTTTTGTTATCAGCATAAATGCCTCGCGCTTGGTTATTATCCGTAACTCCCGTTTGTGCTTTGGTGAAATAATGTGTGAATCGGTTTTTTTCCAACTTCACCTCGATGAGTCCTGCGGGTGTGCAAATCCAAGTGTTGCCTTGCCTATCGTTAAACAAATTGAAAAAATTTCCGTAGCCTTTAAACTCATCGGCATTCATTATCCGATATACCGAATGTTGTTTGTACAAGTAAAGTTCTTTGTTCGGGCTCAACACACCAATGTCATAGTTGCTTGACGAATGCACCGTGTACAAATTCATTTTGTTGGTATCAGGTGCTATCAGCGAAGGTTGTTTTACAAACTCACCGTTGGCGTTTCGCATAAAATAATCCACCCGTGGATCCTTTTCATTTCCTTCGAAAGTAAACCAAATCAATTGATGTGGAGCCACCATGCCCGCTATCCTATACTTACTATTGTTTATCACTTCCACCTTTTCGGGACTGATGAGGTACGAATAATCCGAATTCTCATTGGCAAGCACTGCCTCGCCTCCCTGGAACTGATAGTACCAATTGGCTTGTATTTCGTTCGAAAATTTTCCCTTGCTCCCTTCCGTGTCCCATTGTTTCATTTCGCATTTCAACTCAAAACCTTTACGGCTCAAACGCCAATATTGATAAGGTTTCGACACCAAAAAACAAACATCATCACCATCATTCTCCACCCAAATAATTCGCTCGGGATTAAAAGGAAGTGTCGGGAAAATAGCTTTGAGTGTACTCAACTTATGTGTGGTGAGTTCCATCACATCAATGTTGTTGATGCGCTTTCGGAAGCCGCGCTGGCTATAGGCTATTATCAAATGATTGTTGGTGTCTTTGGCCAACTGAATGATGTTGTTGTCCTTAAAACCTGTGCGCTGCTTGGTGTACAGCTGAAACGATTTTCCATCGTATCGGTTCAACCCATTGCGGGTACCGAACCAAAGAAAACCATCATCGTCTTGCAAGCCGCAATATACCTCGCGCGAAGCCATACCATCTTCTACACTTAGCACACGATGCGAAATAAGATAACCCATCGAATCGGTCTGGGCATGCGTAGTAACAGCACAGCAAGCCAAAGCCAACGTGCAGACTAACATCCAAGAATTCGTTCCGAAATATTTCATCAGGCTAAATAACAAAGATTTATTTATATCCATGTCATTATTCATGTTTTTTTTAAAGCGAAGAGAAGAAGAGAAAATTCTAAATACGAATTACTAAATTCTAAAATTCAAGTAATAAAAAAAATTGTTCCGAGCTTTTTATTCAACTCACTCTATCACTATCTTCTTATTCGTCACCTTATTTTTTTCGTCTGTTATTTGTAGAAAATAAATTCCTGATTTCAAATCGCCTCTTTCTAATTTTAGTTCTTTGCCTGTAATGTGCCAGGTTTTTAGGTCTTTTCCAAGCAGGTCGGTGAGTTTTAGGCTGTGTGGCTCATCTTCCGAAAATGTAATGGTGGTTTGTGAGGTGAATGGGTTGGGGGAAATTGAAATTGAACTTTCATTTGAAATATCTTTTATTCCAACTGTTGTAGGGTTAAACACATTAATTGTAAACCCTCCCGTTCTTTGGACATTGCCTAACGAATCTATTCCTATTATATGGCAGTATTCGCAGCTATCTCCTGTTGATGTGTATATTTTCAAACATACATTATACAAACTATCTATAGCATACGCATGAGTAGGATATGCAAGTGTACTTGTAGTACCATCTCCAAAATCCCAATGATACGAGGTGGCTAAAGCCGAAGTGATACTATCTAAATTTAAAGTAAACATGTTCAAAGTAGAATCGTAAGATGTAATATAATGAGCGAAACAATGTTTTGAAAAAACTGAAATGAAATTGCCTATTACACCCGGTGTGCCACCTACAGTAATCGTTGCTGAAACAGTGTTGGTAACAGTATCTATTTCACTTACTGTTCCATTTCCATGATTTGCAATATATATCTTTGAGCCATCCGGTGTCACTGATATGCCTTTAGGCTGAACACCAGCAGGTATTGTAGTTGCAACGCTATTAGTTACAGCGTCTATTACACTTACTGTGTTAGTAGTATTGCACACATACACCTTTCTTCCATTGGGACTGACACATACACCAGTAGGCTGATTACCAACTGTGATGGAGGCAGGTACAGTATTATTTACTGTGTTTATTACACTTACCGTATTCCCGCTACTTTCTGTAGCATACATCTTACTTCCATCAGGGCTTGTTGCAATACACATCGAATTAGTTCCTTGGTTAATTATTGAAACTGATGCTGTAAGTGTTAAAGTGTTTACTTCTATTAAGCCTCCCGTTGGAGAAATGCTCCCAACATAAACTTTACTTCCATCGGGACTTATTGTTATTCCAAATGGCAAAAAAGTAATTGGTAGCGGAATTGTATTCGAAACCATATTTGTAAAAGTGTTTATAACATTTATAGTGCTAAATGAATTATTTGCAACATACACTTTGCTTCCATCGGCACTTATACACAAACCTTCTGGAGAAACGCCAACAGGAATTGTAGATAAAACCGTATTGTTGGCTGTGTTGATTACACTTACTGTATTATCATTCTGATTTGAAACATAAACCTTAGTACCATCAGGGCTAACACATACGCCAAATGGAGAAGCACCCACTGATATGGTATCGGTAACGGTATTTGTTGTCAAATCTATAACGGATACCGTATTAGTACTAAAATTCGGTATATATGCTGTTTGAGAAATGCATGTAATGCTAAATAAAGCAATTACTAATGTGGTGTAAAATTTTTTCATATCATTTTTGTTTTTAATTGTTTGTAAAATTTTATTTGTTGTGATGTTTGTAACTTACAGTATTAAAATTGCAGCGAATCTTTATTATTCGAAGTAAAAATAAGAAAAACTTTCGCAAGTTGTTGGGTTTAAATCTTATTTGCTAAACCCAATCAGCATCAATCCAATTTTTTTCATCTTTTTATTTTTTAATCATTCCGTCACCCCTCTCCTTCCGAGAGGGGCCGGGGGTGAGGTCTACGAAAAATCGTCACGCATCACCCCTCTCCTTCCGAGAGATGCCAGAGAGAGGTAAAAAAAATCCTGCAAAGGTTCACCTCCGCAGGATTTTTTTCCTCATTCGTAAATTCGTGCAATTCCTATTTCGAAAATGCACCAATTCTCACATCACCATTCCACCTAAGCCTTCTTCACATCCACCTCGTACACCAGCACCACAGCCTTCTTATTCGTATCCACATTCGTCAACTTCACAAACTCCCCACTACCCATTATCTCCTTCTTTTTCATTTCCACCATCGTCCCAAAAGGCAGCACACTACCCGTCACACACGCATCCGTCTTCAGCACCTGTCTGCATACCAGCACCTTCACATCCGTCAACAATGTCATCTGCAAAATATTTTTCGCCACCATATCCTTCCTCAACACCACACTCGAGCCCGGTCCAATATTCCTTTTCCTTGGCTTCTTTGCAGGCGTTGGCACCACCGATTTCTCTATCGCACTCCTCGTAGCCTGTTTCATCAACTTAGTATTCCCCTCACTCGCAGCAAACGCCCTTATACTATCTATCACATCTTGGCAAACCCCCAACAAATCATTCACCATCGCCAAATTCCCCCTACTCAATGTATTTATCTCCAACTTCAAATTTATCTTCGTAGTATTCAAATCCCAAGCCTTATTATGCCATGTTTTTATCGAAGTCACCTTAGCAGCCGTAAAACCCACATCCGCCAAAGGCGTTGTTACCAATAACACTCGCGCATAAGTCGATTCATAGCTCAAATGAAACAAATCAATTTTCCTTAATTGAATTGCCCTTTTAAAAGCACCCAACCCGAACGAAGCCAAACTATCCGTTATCGTACCATTTGTTCTACAAATATCAATCTTAAACTCCAAATCATTCAATATCGGAATCAACTTATCCATATACGAATTCCTATCTGCCGTCTCTCCCTTATTCAGTTTTCTCAACACACCCGTGCCAAGCATCGAACCCACAGCAGCTATCTTCACATCCAACACATTTGCCTCAAATGGGTCGTCCAACAAAGCATTATAATTTATAACTTCATCTTTATGAGCATCAAACAACGCTTTCACAGCCGTTGCATAACTTACGACATGTTCTATTTTCATTGGTTATACGTATTTAATTAATAGATATATTATTTT
>CAIWDF010000166.1 GCA_903911435.1 uncultured Bacteroidota bacterium | reverse complement strand
GCTATCCTCACTTTTGTGCTTATTCTTTATTCTACTTTTCTTACGCGAAGTGGTATACTTGGCGATTCATCGGTGCATGCTTTTACTGATTTGGGTATGTCGGGACAATTATTGATTTATTTGTTTTTCTTTCTTGCCCTTGGCATCGTGCTCCTTATCATCAATTGGAAACATTTCCCGAAACATGCCGAAGAAGAAAGCATTTGGTCGCGGGAATTTTGGATGTTTGTGGGAGCTATTGTTTTATTGGTTTCTTCGTTTCAAATCATGTTCTATACTTCTATGCCAGTTTGGAACAAACTCTTCGATTTGCACAAGGCACCTGCCAAAGATGTGATTACGTTTTATAACAACTGGCAACTTCCGTTTGCATTTATCACTACTTTGCTCATAGCTGTTGGACAGTATTTTAAATACAAGAACACAGAACTAAAATGGTTCTTGAAAAAGATAGCCGTTCCGTTTATCATCTCGTTGGTGATTTCAATTGCTCTAATGTTTGCTTTGAATTTCGATCAAGCTTATTTCTCCATCTTGCTGTTTTCATCGGTGTTTGCAGCCATTGCTAATGCCAACTATTTTGTGATGGTGATTAAAGGAAAGATACTTAAAGCAGGTGCATCTATTGCTCATATTGGGTTTGCATTGGTGATGTTGGGCGTATTGATTTCGACATCAAAGAAAGAAATTATATCGCGCAATACTTCGAGCAAGAGTGTGGAAAGCTTAGGCGAAACATTTTCGAATGATGCAAATATTATCCTTACGCAAGGCGATACATTGCCGATGGGGAAATACATGGTAACGTATAAAGGCAAACGTATAGAGGGCATACACATTATGTATGATGTGGATTATTTTACACGTGACGATAAAGGGGATTTGAAGAAAGAATTTAGTTTGGCTCCGGTGGTGCAAACCAACCCAATGATGGGCAATGTGGCCGAACCTGATACTCGACATTTTGCTAGCTTTGATGTGTACACGCATGTGACGTATGCTGATTTATCAACCTCAAACCCAATGAACGGTGCTGAGAAAGATGAATACGATGCACCTAAAACTGGCACGCTATCGAGAGGTGATAGTATCTATGCTTCTAACGCGGTGATTGTTTTTGATTCGTTGACTACTAAAGTAGATAAGACTTTGTATCATCTTGATGAGAATGACATTGTGGTGCAGGCACATCTTACGGTGATGGATTTGAAAACTTCGTATCAAGCGAAACCTCTTTATATTATTCATGATAATATGGTGCGACCCTACGAAGAAAAGGTGGATGCTTTGGGATTGAAACTGATGTTTGTGAAACTTAATCCTCAAAATGGAAAGGTGGACATAGCAGTGCAAGAAAAGAAATCGAACAAACGTGATTTTATAGTGATGCAAGCTTTGGTGTTTCCTTATATCAATATACTTTGGTTAGGAGCCATCATCATGGCGATTGGAAGTTTGCTATCGATTGTGGAACGGTTGAGAAAAGTGTAGATAGAATGGCTGAACGAACGTACAAGATAGTGATGATAGGTGCTGGCAATATGGCTACACATCTTGGTTTGGCTTTGTATCAAAAGAAACAAGTGATTGTTCAGGTTTGTTCGAAAAGGAAAACATCGAGCGAGGCATTGGCCAAGAAATTGAATTGCAAAGCGACTACATCGCTTGCTAAGATTGACACTACGGCTGATGTATACATAATAGCTACTAATGACGACAGCATTGCGAGCATTGCTGATGAGTTGAAACTTCAGAATAAAATAATGGTGCATACTTCGGGGAGCATTGAAATGAAGGTGTTGAAGCATTGTTCGAAAAATGTGGGTGTGTTTTATCCGTTGCAAACGTTTTCGAAAACACGTAAGATTGATTTTGATAAAGTGCCGGTGTGCATTGAAGCAAATAACAAGGCAACGCTTGAAACGCTGATGATGCTTGCTAAGAAGGTGAGTAAACGAGTGGTGAAAATAGATTCGGAGCAAAGGAAGTTGATACATCTATCTGCTATTTTTGCGAATAACTTTACGAATCATTTGTTGCATATAGCTGAGGAATTGTTGCTCACTCATCAACTGCCATTCGACTTGTTGCAGCCTTTGATAACGGAAACATTGAACAAAACGGAGCATCACTCGCCAATGGATGTGCAAACAGGGCCTGCTAAACGAGGCGATACGAAAACGATGAAGACTCATTTATCGTTGTTGGCTGAACATAAAGATTACCAAGAGCTTTATAAATTGTTAAGCATAAGTATTGGTAAGGCAGCAAAGCGAAATAAATAGTAATTTGGTGCCGATTTAATTTTAAAACCAACCAATGATTTCTTTTCTAAAATTAATACGAATTAAAAATCTGCTGATTATTGCGTTTACGCAATACATGGTGAGGTGGTGTTTGATTTATCCGATACTACAGTCGCAGAGTACTTATTTTAAATTGCAAATGAGCAATGTTCAGTTTTTCTTTTTGGTGCTTTCGACAGTGATGATAGCTGCCGGAGGGTATATCATCAATGATTATTTTGATGTGAGGATTGATCGGGTGAATAAGCCTGAACATATTGTGGTGGGTAAATCCATCAAGCGAAGGTTTGCGATACTTTCGCATACGGTTATCTCGGTGTTGGCATTGATTATTGCGCTGGTGGTGGCTTATTCGATAGGTTATTGGAAATTGGTGTTTATTCATTTTGTATGTGGGCTTGGGTTGTGGTTTTATTCTACCACTTTCAAGCGACAGTTTTTGATTGGTAATATTGCTATTGCGTTTTTTACGGCTATTGTTCCTTTGGTGGTGGGTATTTACGAGTTGATACTTAGTTCTAAAGAATACATTCCGGTGGACCCAACGATTAACCTTTTGCTTATTTGGAAATGGGTGTTTGGGGTGGCTTTCTTTGCTTTTATAACGACATTGCTACGCGAAATATTGAAGGATATTGAAGACCGTGAGGGCGATATGGAGTATGGATGTTCGACTATGCCGATAGTGATTGGGGTGCCGGCAGCAAAAGCGGTGGTGGTGGTGCTTACGTTGGCAACGATGGTTTGTTTGGCTTATATACAGTGGTTACAATCGAATATAAGGGATTCGGTAGGGTTTTATTACTTCACTTTTATGCTGCAATTGCCGTTGGCTTTCTTGGTGTTTATGACTGTTTCGGCAAAAACGAAAAAGAATTTCCGCTCGGCTGGGAATACTGCGAAGCTGATTATGCTATCAGGCGTGTGTTATTTAATTGTGTTTGCTTACTACTTGCTGAACGCCTAATATGCAATTCGAAGATTTAAAGAAATATAGGTTTATACTTGCGTCAAAATCGCCAAGGAGGCAATTTCTGTTAAAGGATTTGGGACTTGAGTTTGAGGTGAGGACGAAGGAGGTGGATGAGAGTTTTCCGAAGGGATTGAAGGCGGAAGCCATACCGATGTACTTGTGTGAGAAGAAGGCGCAAGCTTTTGATGAGGAATTGGGTGAGCATGATGTGGTGATAGCGGCCGACACGATTGTGTGGATAGATGATGAGGTGCTGAACAAACCGAAGGATGAGAAGGATGCGGCAAGGATGCTGAGGAAGCTTTCGGGGAGGGAGCATAAGGTGTATACGGGTGTATGTTTGAGAGCGAAGGGGAAGATGTGTTCGTTTTATGCGGTGACGAAGGTAAGTTTTAAGAAATTGACTGAAGAGGAGATTAACTATTATATAAAGAATTACCACCCCTACGACAAAGCGGGGGCCTATGGGGCGCAAGAATGGATAGGCTATATTGCGGTGGATAAGATAGAGGGTTCGTATTTTAATGTGATGGGTCTTCCGTTGCGCGAACTGTATGAGGAAATCTTGAGGTTTTAGGGAAAAGATTGATTTTCGGATTTTGGGATGGTAACCATTCGCTGATAAACTTTCGGCATTATAATATACCAACAACCTATTAATATCACGTGTTTAGAGTTACCTCCACAAAATGGTGGGCTAACCCACGGAAATGGTGGGCTAACCCACAAAAACGGTGGGCTAACCCACAGAAACGGTGGGCTAACCCACATAAACGGTGAGCTAAGGCAGCCAAATGGTGAGCTATCGCACCAAAAAGGTGAGCTATGGCTACAAAATGGTGTGCT
>CAIWDF010000165.1 GCA_903911435.1 uncultured Bacteroidota bacterium | reverse complement strand
TTGTGTCACACTCTCTTGAGTTTGTGTCACACTCTCTTGAGTTTGTGCCACATTCTGTTGTTAGCGACTCCAACTTTGTACTGCATGATGTTAAAGAACGGCACAAAGGTAAAAGACATCAAAAAAATGGAATGTAAAACTAAAAAGGAAAGTGATGTAGTACAAACAACTACAAAAGAGGGTGTAGATTGAATGAAGGATTGGTAAATTTTAGAGTCTTGCCCTTGTTAGTCGTCCTTTAAAGTTAGCAGTAGCGAGGCCTTTGCTGGTGTTTTTTCACCTGCAAACTTACTCATCTTTATTCTGCTTATTATCAACTTTAAAAATCACATTACCTCTTTATAACTAACAAGGAAATCAAACTCTTTGCCTTCCATTATATAGAATTTTGCGCTTGAATGTTGATACTCTTCTGGCTTCTCGGCCAATAACCACTTTTCCTGACAAGGATTGTTATGAATGTAGTTTAATTTTTGTAACAATGTAGTTACGTTATCAAGTGCAAACCATTGAGGATTCCTTTCCCAGAGTTGGTAGCTCCTGTCTTTTGCATTTACCCTGATATCATCTAATAATGAAGAATCTTTATTTACTAAGCTCCATTTTATTTGTTGTGCGGTATATTTCAGAAAATCTCTTTGAATATTTTCGGTTTTATGAGGTTCGAGTATTTGCCAGATAAAATGAATATGATTAGGCATAATTACAAAAGCAATCACTCTTACCCTTTTATTATCGCTCAAGAATTTCAAACTACTTATAACTATGTTTTTGTGTTCTTCTTCTTCAAGTAATTTTAACCAATTGAGGTTGGTGGCTGTAAAAAAATAAACATTCGACTCTTTTCTAAATGAAGGCATTTTGTAAGGTAATGTATCTTGATACAAATATAAAGAAATAGTTTTTTAGTTCAGCACGTTTGCAGGTGAAAAAACACCAGCAAAGGCGGCTTTCTACTATTATTTAGGAACACCAACAATGGCGAAAAGTTTTCGCTCATGAATATATATGGCCTATTACCAGTCCATAATCCCATTTGGTTATTCTCCATCCATATTTCATCATTGGCAACAGGTGCAGATAAAGAAACCTGATAGCCACTTGTTGAGCTACCATTATGTGTACCCCCCACAGGGAAAACTTGTACCGAAAACTTTTCGGAAGTGCCTCCTACAGCAGGCCCATTAAACATACGCCAAGCATTAATTTGCGCATCAGTGGCTTCTGTTCGGAATAATTCGCCTGAGGTAAAATTAAATGTTGGCCAAGTATAAAAAGTATTTACATGCAATGCTGCTAAAAAACCCGCACCACCTGGAGGGAATAAACCTATTCCAACCGCAGGTACAGGACCATTCGTTTGAGCGAAAGGAGCATTCAAAGTATTCCATTGTGCATTCATTGATTGGTTTGCAACTATCATCACTATGATGAGCGTTACCCTTGTAATTGTTTTTTTCATTTATTTTTAATTTTTAATTAATTTAATTATGTAATTATTATTATTGGTAAGTACTGATATTATATAAATTCCATTTGCCTTATCAGCCAAGTCAATGGAGCATTGTTTTTTAAAATTAGTTTTTTGTTCGTAAATTAAATTGCCTAATATGTCAAACACTTTTATTGCCTTCGCCCATTCATTATTCATTTCTATAGTTATAATACCATTAGTAGGGTTAGGAAATACATTTAGTTCCATTCTGTCATTATATTTATTTATGGAAGTAACTGAATCACATAGATTAGGCATTGTATCATTATTCATAAAACTTCCTACAAAATTTGGCAATCCTAAAGCAGATTGAAAACCGTTTAATGAAATATTGAATAAATGCAAACCACAGGCGGAACCATAATTATTAGGGAAATCAATGGTGCTAATAAAAGTATGATAGATAGATGAAATATAAAACTTATTATCTGGACCTACCTGAATTGCTCCAAAAGAAGAGTTATCCACCACATAAAAAACTACTCGTGATTGATTGATAGAAACAGAATCGTAATTTGAAATGCAATACTGCAAAATAAGGTTTCCACTATTTATCCAATAAAGTTTTGAATTATCAGGCGAAAAACGAGGACTGTATTCAGTGCCATAACCAACAATATTGATAGGATTACTAATAATACCAGTCGTATCATTAAATAAAAAAAGCTGGTCGCATAGTGTGCTCATTGGTGCAGCTGCTAACATTTTCCCATTGGGAGAAAATGCAAACATGGTAACATAATAATTATATAAATAGCCAGTTTGGGAAATAACAGGAGTTGTATCCAAACCGCTACTTGAAAGTAAATAACTATGAAAACGATTATTGTTATATTCATGTGTTACTATCCAATAATCAGTCCCATTGCTATGCTTGGTAGCTGCCACTCCTTCTGTTGATGGTGCGTATAACAAATTATTCTTTGAAATAACATCACCATTACCTGAATCTGCATTCAAATCAACAATTGAATATCTGCTACCTTGTGCACCTGCATTACTCCAGCAGTCGTTAGTAAATACATAAAATATAGTTGAACTATTCGGCTTTGGCACTATAATGTGTTGTGTACTGCTGCCCCAGTTACCGCATCCCATCAGCCCATATCCGTTTGGCATCGAATGATGATTTTTATTCCAAACAGTATCACCGTCAGTATAAAACTGAAGATTACCCAAAGAATCTGAAATTGAAGAACACCCTTCATAAGTATAAAGATGCCCTGTAGTATCGGCTACTACTGTACCATTTGAAAAATCAAGTCCAGCACCATTTCCAAAATACCAATGGTTGGTACGTTTTATATCGGGGTTTTGTGCTTTTGTAAAAGCCACGCACATTACAAAAATCATGAGCAACAGATTCTTCATAGTATTAAATTTAAAACTGTTTTTTAAAAAAATACACATTCGCATTTGAATGTTGGTATTAAAAAACTATGGTGCCCCTCAATTAGTAGTTGGTAAAACTAAGAGAGAGGCTTAGGCTTCTTTTTTTGCTTTGTAGGTATAATGTTCACCAACAAAGCAGTTTTAAAGGGAGAAGAGAAGTTATAGAAGGGACTTATTAAAAATAAAATAATGCAGGTAGGTACAATGCAATACACCAATGTAGCAATAAATAAAATGCATGTATGTACAAAACTTATCATCATATCATATGATTTGTTCCACAAACATACGAATTATTTCCATCAGCACACCTATATGTTCTATATTATTTTAAAAATAATAATTAATTAACCAATATTAGCGGTTAATATTACATCATAAATTACTATTGTATGCATGTATATTCGTGTTTTCTACCGCGCACGGTGTTCTTTGCGTCTAGGTGTCTTAGCGGTGGGTAATCCTAAATCCCCGTTTTCAGTTTAATGATTACATTTGTTGAACATAAAAATTCAGGAAATGGATTCGACACAGTATCATATCATTTTATTTGTAAGCAACCAAGCAAGTTCTCGCGATTTTTATGCTCATGTTCTTGATAAAAAACCCATTCTTGATGTACCCGGCATGACCGAGTTTCAGTTGAACGATACCTTAAAACTTGGCTTAATGCCCGAAAACGGTATTGCCAAAATCATAAACCATGCTGCTCCACATCCGAGTTCAGGCAATGGCATTCCTCGATGTGAGTTATACATTATATGCGAAGAGGTGGTGCCATCTTTTTCAAGAGCCATCGATCATGGCGCCACACTTATCAGTCCTATTGCCCTTCGCGATTGGGGACATGCGGTGGGTTATGTTTCCGACCCCGATGGTCATCTTATCGCTTTTGCTTCTACTTCGTAATCATCTCCATTTAAATATACTTATATTTGCTCAATGAAATCAATTTTCAAACTACTTTCTTTTAGCCTTACACTTGCTATAGCCTTTGTTTACATGAGTTGTAGCAAAGATGTGGCGGTTACCAACTATGCCACACAAAATGTGATAGTGGTGGTGGTAGATGGTGCGCGCTATACCGAAACATGGGGCGAACCCAACCACCAATTCATTCCTCATCGTTCGTCAATGCTTAGCGAGGGGGTGTTTTGCAATCGATTCTACAACCAAGGAACTACCTCCACTGTGCCTGGCCACACAGCCATGTGCACTGGTGTTTATCAAGAAATTAACAATGGTGGTGCCGAGTATCCTATGTACCCTTCTTTTCTTCAATGTTGGTTACACGATTATCATCGGCCTGCTTCCGAAGCATGGGTTATCACTACGAAAGATAAACTGGCCGTATTGTCGAACTGTACACATGCCGACTGGAAAGACCACTATGTTCCCAACACCGATTGTGGCATAAATGGCCTAGGTACTGGTTATCGCGAGGATAGCACCACCTTTAGAAAAGTGAAACAAACCTTAAAATCGTATCATCCACGATTGATGCTTATCAATTTCAAACAACCCGATGCTGCAGGCCATGCCAACGACTCGATGGCTTATTTGCAAGGAATAATGGATACTGATAATTATGTTTATCAATTGTGGAATGAAATTCAGAACGATGATTTTTACAAAAACAGAACCACCTTACTTGTAACCAACGACCATGGCCGACACACTGCTGGTCATTTGAATGGTTTTGTTACTCATGGTGACGATTGTGATGGCTGTAGGCATATCGAATTGTTTGGACTAGGTCCTGATTTCAAAAAGAATTACATCTCCTCTGTTCGATACGAACAAATAGACATTGCCAATACAGTTGCTCAATTGTTAGGCATCCAGATGCCTTTTGCTAAAGGCAGATGCATGAGCGATATTCTGAAGTAAATAGTTTATTAGGAAATCATCATTTTATTCCCGCAGTCTTTCACTTTGGATAAATTTGATAAGCTAAGCTAGTTGAGTTATTTCTTAACAGTTTCCTTTTTAGAAGGTTTTGGAGCAGCTGCAAATACGCGAATTATTCTACGCAACACATCGAAATAAAGCATCAACCACAACAACAACGACATTGCCCACATCACTGAAATATTCACCCAAAAGGTTGAATACTGTTTTCCAAAAACATTTTTGGAAGGAGCATAAAAGTGCGAACGCACAAAACGAGCACTCGAACCATCTCTGAAAATAGGGTCGGCCGTTGGTACCAACTTACCATTTTCCACCACCAGTGGGTCAACATCCACATTCGCATTCTTCACAGCATCCTCTAGTTTTTTATTTTGATAATTTGACACAAGTGTTGTGTAGGCAGCTTTCCCCGATTCGGTTTCCTGAAACTTCGCCATCCATTCATCGCGTTTTCTGTTGGCCTTTTCGTTTATTTCAGAGTAATGCTTTTTTACCTTGTCGAGGTATTCTTTCACAAGGTTATTTACATTGTCGTTATAGGTATCAATGGTTATTTTATCAATATTATCAAAAGGAATAGAAGGAACAACTTTTACTTGGTCTGTAATCTCAGTTCTTAACAAATCGTAGGTTTCTACCGTGGCCTTTTTCGACTTGCAATCACTTGCAATATCATTCATTTTCGAAACCCAATAAACCTTGTTCAACATCGAGTTGCTTATCTCTTTATCAAACGAATAAATTTGTTTTTCGTAATCGTTGTTCAAGTATTGATTCACAGCCAATGCCTCGAAGGCCCATCTCGAAGTCATTATCTCGCCCCACATTGGCACCACTTCTTGACTTGATATTTTCGGATTCAACTCATCAAACTTCACAATCACCCCACTTAGTAATATTTGAGGAATCAATAGAAAAGGAATGAGTATATAGATAGTGACAGCCGAATTGAAGGTTGCTGAAATGTTCAACCCTAACATGTTGGCAAAACAGGAGGTAGTGAACAGCACCAGCCAATAATCGAAATACATTCCTTTTATCTCAAGGATATAATTACCGATGATAACAAATGTGAACGTTTGAATGGCAGAGATTACAAAGAGGATAAGTATTTTAGAAAGTAAATAACTTCCTTTACTTAAGTTCAGAAACGATTCACGTTTCAGTATTTTCCTATCTCTAATAATTTCTTCGGCACTCACCGTAAGCCCAATGAATAAGGCCACCAATACACACATAAATAAATAGGCTGGCATGTTTTTATTATCCGAAAATAAATAAACGTTGCTGTTTTTGTAATACTTTATCAATGTTGCAAGCAATGCAGCCAACAAAGGTGCTTCGAGCAAATTGATAGAAAGGTATTGCTTGTCGGATAGCTTAGAAAGTATATTCCTTTTTGCGAAAACTTTGAATTGGTTTATGAAATTAGGTTTCCGGAATGTATTCTTTATTTGATGTTGCTTCTCCCCTACTGATTGGTCAGCATTTTCAATAAGTTTTGAATGATAAAATTCATTCCATTCCTTCGGAGGTATTCTTCTATTTCTGGTTTGGTTTCCATTTTCATCCAATACTTTCGCTTCGATAATATTAAATATCTGCTCAGGATTAACATTACCACAAGTTACGCATTCGCTTTCGTTTGCATTCACTTGATTAATGATGGTCTTGAAATAGATGACCGATTCCACAGGGTTACCATTATAAATAGGATAGCCACCATTATCGAGCAAGAGAAGTTTATCAAACATTTTGAAAATATCTGATGATGGCTGATGGATTACCACAAACACAAGTTTGCCTTTAAGAGCAAGTTCCTTTAGCAAGTCCATGATGTTCTCCGAATCTCTTGACGACAAACCAGAAGTAGGTTCATCAACAAACAAGATGGATGGTTCACGAATAAGCTCCAATGCAATGTTCAATCGTTTGCGTTGTCCGCCACTTATAGTTTGTTCGAGCGAATTTCCAACCTTCAAATCTTTGGTTTCAATCAAGCCTAAATCATTCAGCATCTTTATTACCAATTCATTTATCTTGGCATCATCATAACCCGCAAAACATAATTTTGAATTGTAAAACAAGTTTTGATAAACCGTCAATTCTTCAATCAACAAATCATCTTGAGGAATAAATCCAATAACCCCTTCTAAGTGCTTTTTATCTTGATGTAAATTGTAACCATTAATTAATACTTCACCGCTCGAAGGGATATTACTTCCATTGAGAATGTTCAGCAACGTGGATTTCCCAGCGCCACTTCCACCCATTATTCCAATTAGCTTCCCACTATTTTCAGTAAAGGTGAGCGGGTGTAAACCAGTTTTCCCATTCTTGAATTTATACTCAAGCTTCTTTACATCAAGTACAATTTTATTCTCATTCTCACTCTTGAGGAAACAACTTACAATATCACTATAATAAATCGGATTAACCTTATTACTTCGAATTGAAGAGCCTGGTGAAAGAATATAAATTTTCGAAGAAGAAATGATTTGCGAATTCAAAAACAATTCGGAATTGCCATAATATCGAAGAAGATAAATACCAATACTATTTACTTTCAGAACAGCTAATTCACCAGAAAGTGAATCGGAGTAAAGATATTTTGAATTGGTGTAAGCGGCCTGTTCCTTTGTTCCAATTAACAAGAAGTTATTGGTATCTTCTATCATCGGAACATTGCTTCTTGCGCCTAGTTGCAAGCATTGAAGGAATTCCTCATCAGGAATATTAAAAGAAGAAGAAACGGTTGAGATAAACTCCATTTCTTGTTCTGATATAAAATCGTTTGAACTAACAAACTCAATCAAATTCAACAAAACAATGAACTTCTGTTTCTGAGTTAACTCTTCATTTATTTGATTACAAATAACAATTACCTTAACCGAGCTAACGGCTAGTCTTCTTTTTTTCTTTTCACCTTCTACCCCTTGATTTTGTTGTTTGATGTAATCATCATAAATAGCAAGGTATTCGGCAATTTGTTCTTTATTGAGAAGTTGTTTTAAATACGATTCCACCACATTTCTGGGGTCGGCTGCATTTTCATCAGCCTTTGCAATAATTGCAAAGAGCCGCATCAACGCTTTTAAAATTTTCTCACTCATCGTTTTTTAAGTTTAAGAAAAAAGCCTTGAAGGAATGACCGCTTCAAAGCTTTTTTAGAAATGTTGTTCGCGAAAAACTAGTTTACAATTTTTCCTCTTGCACTATTTAGCTTATCATAGATTTTAGCTAAAGTGGCTTTGTCGATATCACTACCAATTTTTACATCTTTATACACTGCTTGAATATTTTTCAATTCGTTTTCAATAGCAATGAATTCTTTGTCTGCTGCAAATTGTCCTAGCAAATCAACAATCTTAGAAACAGTATTGCCTTGCTCCGAAACTTTTTGATATAAAACCTTATTCTTATCCGTCATGGTTTCATCTTTAATCAAACTCACAGTGATGTATTGACTTTCGATCCAGCTACCAACCAAAATTTGTGTAGCGGACAACAAACGGTCGTTCGAACGCAGATAGTCGTCCATCTCCGTGTAAATTTGATCAATTACTTTGTTGATAGTATCCTTTTTATCAATATTTTTCTCAATACGTGAACCTGCTATCTTGTCGAAACTGTCAGCACAACCAAGGCTTTGAGCCAAACTTCTACTTGTTTTGAAATAATCTTTTACCATTGAGAATTGTTCGTTGGTTGACAAGTAAACTAAATCAACAACGTACACTCCATAGTTCAAACCTTTTTTGGTTGATGTGGTATATTTCGATTCTTTCTCTGTTGGATTGATTAAAGCTTTGTTGAAAGTCTCACCACATTTTGGCAATTCCGAAACAATTTGGAAAGGTGATGGAATATTGATAACTAGCGTGTGAAATTGAAAATCGGCTAAGTCGTTAGTGGCCTGACCAACTGCTGCTTTAGGCGCTGCTGCTGTATCTTTTTTTGTTTCGGCTGTATTTGTTGACGAATTGTTTCCGCAAGCAACCAAGGCTAACGCTAATGAAAATACGAATGTTTTTTTAATCATAATTTTATTTTCTAACTACTATTAAGGTTTATGAAATGATACTAAATTGAATTTTGTTTTGATGATGGATTGATAATCTTCTCCTGCTTCTTGCATATCTTCATCGTCTTCGTTGTAAAGCCAATTGATTTCTGCTTCTGCACCTCCAACTTTAGAAATGTTTTCAAACTTTTTGAATAAATCAACAATGCACTTTGAAGATGAAGTATTGAAATAATCCAATTGAATGGTGAGAATGGTTTGTGGAGCAGGCTTTAGTATGTAGTTATCGAGCCATTCGAACAGAGGTTTGTAAAAAATAACTGAATTTTCGGGAATCGATTTCCCTTTTAATTCAAACTTCCCTGTAGTCGCGTCAAATGTAATAAGAGGTGTTTTTGGCGACTGTTCAGTTTTGTAAATATTTTCTGCCATATGGTTATTTGTTTTTTATTGCGGTAGCAAATATATGTTTATTTTCAATATATCTATTAAAAATGTACAAGTTCTTGGTTTTATTTCAATCTCATCGAACTTAGAAGTTTTTTCCCGACATGTTTTTTGACGCAAATTAAACAAAAGTTTACAACCTTCCTTCCATCATCATTAGTTTTGCCTTGAGAACTATAGTAACTGTGAGGCTATCCGTTATCTTTCCATCGCAAACGAGTTGATACAATTCATCGAAATGTATTTTTCGGCAAACCAACTCTTCTTCATCTTCAGGATGAGCATCACCAAAACTTAAATCTTGTGCTATGTATAGTATTCCGAATTCATCCGAAGCCGAATTGCTTAAATGTAACTCTTGAATTTTTGTCCATTTGTTGGCTGTAATTCCAGTTTCTTCAAGCAATTCACGTTTTGCAGAATCGAGTGGTGCCACATCCAGCTTCCCTCCTCCCTCGGGAACTTCCCATGAATACTGATTGATAGGATAACGATACTGACCCACTATCCAAGTATAATTTTCTTTATCCAAAGGCAGAATAGCAAGTGCAATATTTTTGAAGTGAATAACCGAATACGTGCCAGGTGTATTGTTTGGTGTAAGTACATCGTGCTTAGTTAGCCCAATCCAAGGCGAATCGTAAATTTTTTCACTCGTTAATGTAGTCCAAGGATTTTTTTCTTCATTGATGTTCATATACAGTAGAAGTTGATGAAAGTTCGGTCGCAAAAATAGTTTTATATCTCTTGCGAAGATAAAAATAATAGTTTTGTACAATTAATAATGTACGTTTCGAATTCAATTTTCCATACATCAAACAAAACACTAATTAGATAAACCTTTATTTATGCAACCATTCGCAATAGCAATACATGGAGGAGCTGGTACTATACTAAAAAGCACCATGACTCCTGAAAAAGAAACTGAATATAAACAAGGACTCACTGCGGCCATTACAGCTGGTGAAGAAATATTGAGAGCCAACGGCACTTCGCTTGCAGCTGTTGAAGCCGCTATCCGAAGTTTAGAAAACAATCCTCTGTTTAATGCTGGGCGAGGTGCAGTGTTTACTCACGATGGTAAAAATGAGTTAGACGCTTCTATAATGGACGGAAAAACACTAATGGCAGGAGCTGCAGCTGGTGTACGTAACATCAAAAATCCTATTACTTTAGCAAGAACCATTATGGAAAAGTCGGAACATGTACTGTTGGCGGGTTTGGGAGCTATGGAATTTGCAGAGAAAATGAAAATTGATTTCGAATCGGATGAATATTTTTTTGTGCAACATCGCTACGACCAGCTTTTGCAGGCACATCAAACCGATTCTATTACACTTGATCACACACAACAACCATCCTCAACCAATAAAAAAGGAACGGTAGGCTGCGTAGCACTAGATGTGCACGGAAACCTTGCAGCCGGAACTTCTACTGGTGGAATGACCAATAAAAGATACGGCCGAGTGGGCGATACTCCTATGATAGGCGCTGGAACGTATGCAAACAATGCTACTTGTGCTGTATCGTGTACTGGGCATGGTGAATTTTTCATTCGTTCAGTGGTGGCTTACGATGTTTCTTGTTTGATGGAATACAAAGGACTTACCTTGAAAGAAGCATGTGATACGGTGGTGAACAAAAAATTGGTAGCACTTGGTGGCGAAGGTGGATTGATAGCCATCGACCGTTATGGAAACATCGAATTGCCTTATAATTCGGAAGGAATGTATCGAGCGAAGATAACGAACCATACACCTTTATATCTTGGTATCTATAAGGATGAATAATTATGTCGCTTTCAATTCCCTCTTTATAAATTAATTGTCGAAAAAGCTTGCGCAATTCATTTTTTTGTATATTTGCCAAAATTTTAATTCCGAATTGAAAATGAAAATTCTAAAGATTTCTCTTCTTTTCATGCTCCTTAGTTATACTTCTGTTGCACAATCGAAAATGCATTGGTGGGTTGGTTTAGGAACTAACGCTTTAGCCGACAATGGTGGCCAATTCAGTAAACTTACCGATTTCAATACACTTAATTTTGTTCCTTATATTTCTGCTATTTCAGTAGGCCGCGAACTTCCTAAAGGTTTTTCATTAGAAGCCATCTTTACTTATAATAAATTATGGGAAAACAAATTGATAAATGGACTGAATAATCCGCTTACTTCCAATTATTATTCGGGTGATTTGTACGCCAAATACGGTTTTCCACGGTTTTTCAAAAGTTACGATTGGTTTATTAAGCCTTTCGTAGGTGCAGGCGCAGGATACTCCTATCGTGGTATCCGTTCTTTCGATTATAGCGACCCTTCCGCAACTTACAAGAGCGCTTCGATGACGGGAAACCTCATAGTTGGATTTAACATTGAGGTAACTAAAAATATCAAAGTGTGTCTGCAATCCGTTGGTAAGTTTAAAATCGGTAATCAAACATCTTCTAATCATATCCAACACGAACTGCTATTTACCTATAACTTTACTGGGTCTAGCGGTCGTAATCAATTCTACCAACCAAAACGTAGACGCTAACTTGGTTTAGTTTTTCTCCGTTTACCTTTTCATTATTATCTTTCGTTTCGTTTTTATATCATACTTATATATATAAGTATGTGTACTCTTCTTTAATTTGTCGCAACTAAAGAGAATAATTTATATTAATAGGTTGTTTCCCCTCAACTTCCGCCCAAAAAACAACTAGAATCATCGCTCAAACTAAAAATTTGCAAATTGAAACACTACTATCTTCCAAATTTTTAGGTATGAGTGTTGGTTTGTTAGTTTTCACCCCTGTTTTACCCTCTACTTAGTATTGCTTTTGCGTTGGTTAATACATTCATATACCTCGCCTATTTCATTCATTTTGCATTTTGCCAACCTTTATATACAAAACCTCACCGTACTTATTTTTCACTTCAACGAATATACCAACGTTTAATTGCCTTATCTGTTAGATTTGCCATTGCGTTTTAATCCACATAAGTTATGAATATGTTCAATAGAATAAGCAACAAAATACAAACTAACCCATACATCATGCGCTTAGCAAAAGGCTACCAAGCCACTTATCTGTACATTATTCTATCTGTAATCATGGTTGTCATCATGGTGATGGTGGTGATTAAAAACAATGATAAACAAAATTTAACAAAAACAGTTGAGCGTACTCACGAAATACTGGATGTAACACATAGTGTTACCGAAAAAGCACTGGAAATTGAAACTTCCATTCGCGGTTTTGTGCTGCTTCGAGACGAAAACATGCTTCCTTTGTTCTACCAAGGTACTTCAGGATTAAGAAGTGAAATTGAGACATTAGAAAAGCTTGAAAAAAACGATGCTAACATCAATAAAACGATAGCTTCGTTGCACGATATTGCGAATGATCGAATAAGAAATGTAGAACTTCTTGTTTTAAATTTAAAATCGAAACAAATAAGCAACGATGAAGTACGAGCTGCTACTGAAAAAGGCAAAGAATTGTCGACAAGAGTAAAAACTTTAGCAAATGAAATAAACAACTATGAACTAAAACAGCTAACTAAAGATAAAGCTGCTGACGAAAGTAATGATTCCGACCTCAATGTGAATATTATATTGCTTACGATGGTGGTAGGCATCATTGTGTTGCTTGGTTTCTTAATATTAACCATTCAAAACAGCAAGAACAAACTGGCTGCTGAGGTAGAAAAATCGAATACCTTATTTAGTAATATCTTTTCGCACAACCCTGCTTGCATTTCTATCACTCGCCAGAAAGATGGTGTACTAATTCGTGCGAATGAAAGCTTTTTAAAATTATTTGATTTCAAAACTTCAGAAGAAGTGATAGGAAAAACATCGAATGATATTAATATATACGTAAAACCTACCGAGGAAAAGGAATTATTTGACCAACTCGTAAAAGAAAACAATGTAAAGAATAAAGAAATTGAGGTAAAAACTAGGTATGGCGAAATAAAATGGATTTCTTCTTCCGTTTTAATTCTCGAAATTGAAGGCGAGCCGTGCATTTTAAACGTTTCTATCGACATTACCGAACAGAAAAAAGCGGAAGAGAAACTTCTTGAATCGAATAGAGAGATGGAAGCGTTCACTTATACCGTTTCGCACGATTTACGTGCCCCTTTGCGTGCTATTAATGGTTATGCCAACATCATCATTGAAGAATACGAAGACAAACTAGACGATGAAGGTGCTGTTTTCCTCAATTCGATTGTGGGCAACTCGCGCAAGATGGGCGATTTGATTGACGACTTGCTTGCTTTCTCGCGTTTAGGGCGAAATGTAATGCCTACTTCGGAAATAAACATGAAAGGGTTGCTGCAAACGGTCATTGACGAACGGATACAGACCGAGGACGATAAGATTTTCTTAACTATTAAAGAAATATATCCTGCCACAGGCCAACAAGCCCTCATCAAACAGGTGTGGGTCAACTTTGTTTCGAATGCTTTGAAATACTCGCAACATAGCCCCATACAGAAAATTGAAATAGGCTCGTATTATCGCGACAATAATATAGTATACTATATTAAAGACAACGGGGTGGGGTTCGATATGAAATACTACAATAAGTTATTTGGCGTGTTTCAACGATTACATACCAAAGAAGAATTTGAAGGCACTGGCATTGGCTTGGCTATCGTTCAGAAAATAATAAGCAAACACAATGGCACGGTATGGGCCGAGTCCGAATTGGGCGTAGGCTCCACTTTCTTTTTTAGTCTGCCTCGTTTAACTTAAAACATCAATTAATAATTAATAATAAATAACAATGGACTACGAAAATGTAGAAATCCTTTTTGCAGAGGATAGTATGGATGATGCAACTTTAACCATTCGCGCTTTGAAAAAAAGCGGATTGAAAAACAAACTGTATCATGTGAAGGATGGTGCAGAGGCACTCGACTTTCTTTATGGCCGAGGGGCTTTCGAAGGACGCGATACTAACCAATGTCCGAACCTTATTCTTTTAGATTTGAAAATGCCAAAGGTTACTGGCATGGAAGTGTTGGAACAAGTGAAGAAAGACGCAAAGTTTAACTCCATTCCGGTGGTTATACTTACCTCTTCTAAAGAAGATCCAGACATCAAACGTTGTTATGAGTTGAAAGCTAACAGTTATATAGTGAAACCTGTGGATAGCGACAACTTTTTCCAGACAATTAAAGACTTAAGTTTCTATTGGATGATCTCTAATCAGCCACCAAGCCATTAATATTGACCGAAACAATAAACATTTTATTAGTAGAAGACTGTCAAGAGGACGCTGATATACTCACGCGTTTCCTTCGCAAAGCTTCTTTGCCTTATACCCTCAAACGGGTGTGGGATGAGCTAAGTTATCTATCTACTTTGCAACACGAAAAAGTAGATTTGGTAATTTCCGACAACTCATTGCCCCAATTTTCGGGCATTGAGGCCTGTCGCATTGTTAAAAAATTATTCAATCATATCCCTTTCATCATGCTTACGGGCACTGTGATGGAGCATACATTGACCGAATACCAAAACGAAGGTATGGACGACTATCTGTTTAAAGATAATCTCCTGCGTTTGCCTTCGGCCATCGACCATGTGGTGAGTAAAAAGAAAATAGAACTGCTACATGCCCAGTTGGACCAAGCTCACAAAGACATCAAAGACAGTATTAACTATGCCAAACGCATACAGGGAGCTATTTTCCCGGCTCCTGCCAAGTTAGAAGAACTTTTTCCCCAATCGTTTCTGTTGTTTCGTCCGAAGGATGTAGTTAGTGGCGATTTTTATTTTTTAAAGAAAGAAAAAAACATTACTTACATAGTGGCGGCCGACTGTACTGGCCATGGTGTGCCGGGGGCTTTCCTTAGTATCATCGGTATTTCAAAGATTGATACCTTACTTCACCATCACTCCGACCCTGCCGAGATTTTAAGACGTTTAAACATCCGTATAAAGAATACTTTATCCAATTCGTCACACCGCGATCACCACGAGGGAATGGACATTGCCATTTGTGCTTTCGATAACGATACCAACACACTGCGCTATGCAGGTGCCAATAGGCCTTTGTGGATACTAAAGCAAAATGCTGAAGAAATACTGGAGATTAAAGCCACCAAAAAAGGCATTGGTCAACAGCGAAAGCTCTCCGTTGACAAGGAATTTACCACGCAAACCATCCAATTGGAAAAAGGCGACTCGTTCTATCTCTTTACCGATGGATATGCTGACCAATTTGGCGGCCCAAATGGAAAAAAGCTCACTTCCAAAAAATTTAAAAACCTACTTGTAACCATTGCCGACCAAAAAACGACCGAACAAGGCCTGTATCTTTCGGCTTTGCATGACGAGTGGCGGGGCGATGCCGAACAAATTGACGATATTTTAGTAATTGGCATAAAAATTTAACACCCCACACTTCCCTCCTACCAAGGCATTCAGTGTTTTTTCCTTTTCCTTTAAAATAATGATGATGATTGCATGTTTTCGCTACGCGATGAACACAATTTGATGTTATGCGCTCCTAATTTTACGCACTACTATGTTGTAGATGGCCATAAATAAGTACTTAGTATCCGTTGTATACGGGCATTTGAGCTTAGCTTGCAGGTATTCGCGTTCGCTTTCAATGGCATTCTCCAAACTTGCTTTTTTATTCAGCGCCACATAAGGCGGCACACAGCCGGGCTTTTGCGTAAGCCTCATTTTTTGTATGTCTTCGGGTATATCTTCAAAATAGCGTTTGCTCACAGGCCTCACTCCTACTAGCTTTAGCTCGCCTTTGAGCACATTTATCAATTGAGGCAACTCGTCAAGCCAATATTTACGCATCACTCGGCCCCAAGGCGTAAGGCGGAAGTCTCCAGCGGGCTTGCCTGTGGCTGCATATCCGTTTAATTGCAAAATATGGTTGTGCAAGTATTCCGAAAAAGGGTGCATCGTTCTGAATTTGTACACCCCTATCATTTTTCCGTTCTTTCCCATCCTATTCATCTTCACGAGTGCGCCATATGTGGGATTCAGGTCGATGGTTGGCTCGTTTACTTTGCGTACCACGAAGTACACAAGCCCTTTTACATTGCGATAATCCACTATTTCGAAACCACAACATACCAAACGGCCCAGTACTTCGGCTTTTGAGAGCAATCGGCTCTTTCCGTTGGTAAGAAAAAAATAAATTTTCTTCACTCCCGCCACTTTTGGAGCAATGCGGTTGAACAAAAAATCCAATGCGAAATAAATGGTGCCCAACACAGGCACTTTGGCCACCGGAAAGCGCTTTCTGCGTGCCACAAGGGTTTCGAGACATCCTATATACGTATCGCCAGTGTGCAATTTAGCGTTTACCGCTTCAAAAAATTTATTGATAAACCGTATATCATTCGTTTTGCTCAAGTTTACCAGAGCATCCACGTGCTGATTAATGTCTGTAAGTGGGTACACCGTGGTAGAAGCCACCACAGCGGTGTTCAAGCTGTTCACATCTAAGTGTTGAGCAATGAAATCGAGCACATCTTGGTCGGTATTGCGAAGCAAAACGGTTTTGTTGGCTATCGTTTTGTTTTTTTCTACAAAATAAGTATCCGTTTGAGGAGTTGCACCCGTAAGGAAAGGCACTATACGAGGCATTTCGCTGGGGTTATTGCCCGTAAATTGGTCAGAAACATGAGCAAACTGGCTATCGACACCGAAATCAATGTTCGGGTTCAACCATACGGGGGCTAATTTGTCAATCAACCTATACCATTTACTCGTTTTCATTACTTTTATTAGGGTTTAAAAGTGTAGTTGTTGTTTTTTGTTTTTTATACTGTCAATTACTTCTCAAATATGCTATATTATACGCTAAGATAGGTTAAGCGGTTATTACTTTTTCAATATTTTCGTTCAGCGTTTCACCTCGATAGTTGAAATTTCAAAAACTTGTTTTAAAAATCTGAACATATAAGTCGGACTTTTGAAAATCCATTACATAATTCTTACCTTTTCTTACATAATTTCGACCTTTTAAGGCAAAATTTTTACCATGTTTTCTTAAATTACTACCATGATTCTTTAAACTACTACCATGATTCTTTAAACTACTACCATGTTTTGTTAATTTACTACCATGATTCCTTAAATTACTACCATGATTTCTTAAATAACTACCATGTTTTCTTAAATTACTACCATGATTCCTAAAATTACTACCATGTTTTCCTAAATTACTACCATGATTTTGAGTTTTTCTCCAAATTATTTATAACATTTGGATACAAAAACGGCTTCTGTCAACAAATCAGGATTAACAACGGTAATAGTGCTGAAACCTTTGGGCACTCCCCACATCTCTCCGGAACGAAGAATTATAGGCGTGCCAGTTGTAGTCTTTCCTTTGTATATATGAATGGATACGGTGCCAGTATTTTTCAAAGTACTGCCTATAACCGTGCCGGTCAAGGTAATTTTATCACCTAATTTAATCTTACTAGTCCTATCTTTTGGCTTTTGCGGGCTATCGTCCACCACATATCCGTATTCGCCAAGCTTTTTAGAGTTTCCTTTGTACAAATTCATCAGAAACTCGCCTATATCGTGTACATGCTGGTTCACATCTTCCCATAGGTTGTTGCGTTTTTGGAACGCCTCCTCCGCATCTTTGGCAGCTTGTATGCCATCGGTGTTGTAGTCGTTCGCTTTCGATACATCGCTTGCCAAAGTAGCCATATCAAGGCCTTGCATGGTAAGGTAAGCGGTGAGCGGGCTTGCAGGCGTGGTGTAGCTATCGTGTTTTTCTTTTATATTATCAAAAAGAATAACAATATCGATGAATTTTGTAGGAAAATCAATGCGTTTGCCACCCACTACCTTCACACCCCAGTCGCCAAGGGCATCGGTATTTGGTTTAAGAAACGATTTAAGAAACTGAATCATACCGCGCATCTTAGAAGTAATGGGGTCGATGTAAATATTGCGAAGCTGCATGTAGTTTTCGCTTTGTTTACTTTTCAGAAGACGAAGCTTATCGGCCTGAAAGGCATCGTTTCCGGCCGTTTCGTCATCATCAAGGTTAATAAATTTTTGTGTGAGGAACGCAGTAAGGACGCTTCCTGCGCCATCTGCATCATGTTTCTCTTTAATGTTAGCAAACAAGGTACGTTGTCCGTTGAATGCTTCTGGATAAACGATTCGAGACATTTGAATGTGGTTTTAAAGTTTTGTTTTTTTAAATTTATTACACGAAAGTTCATTCGCGATGTAAATGTATGGCGACTTTAAAAAATAAAAAATGATTTTTGTCAGCCTTAATCGAAATTTTAACCATTGATGATGATTTTTTAACCCTCATTTTTTCCAAAACCCTTTGTAAATAACCAATGGAGCGGAGTAAATATGATAAACATTAGTTTTTAATTCGAAATAAATAGATACATTTGCACCACTCAACTATGAAATTAATTAAATTGAAAACAGCATGTTGTGCGCCAACACCCTTTCTGAACGAAGAAAGGAACAAGGTTGAGAATAACGTGCCGAAACACTTTCTTTTATAAAATAAAAAATAATACTATAGATGAATAGAACATTTCTTTTCCTTGTTATCACCACGCTTTTGGGAACATCGTGTGTCAATACCAAGCGAATAACGTATTTTCAGGCCGAAGCCCTTGCCAAAGACTTGGAAAAACAAGATATTAAGGACAAATACACCATCAAACTACAGCCAGGCGACATCATCAACCTGAAAGTAAGCAGCCTTAGCCCCGAAGCGAATGCGATGTTCAACATTTATCCCGAATCGCAGGTGGTGGCAAGCAACCAAACCATGCAAACCACGGCACCAGCGGCCGCTATTGGTTTTTTGGTGGACGAAGATGGAAGCATTACTTTGCCTTTGGCAGGAAAAATAAAGATTGGAGGGCTTACTACCAAAGAAGCTGCAGCCATTGTTACCAAAAGCTTAGAGAAATACTTGGAACAACCAACCGTTAACCTCAGAATAATCAATTACAAGGTATCGATACTAGGCGAAGTGGAACGTCCATCGGTATATACCATCTCAAACGAGCGAATAACGCTGCCCGAAGCGCTTTCGTTGGCCGGAGATATGACCATTTATGGCAAACGAAAAAACATTTTGGTGATTCGCGAAGTGGATGGGAAGCGCGAATTTGCTCGCGTTGACATTACTAAGCGCGATGTGTTCAACTCACCGTATTATTACCTCCGACCAAACGATATTGTGTACGTAGAACCTGTAAAAGGGCGGCTAACAGCCACCAGCCGCACCGTTCAGCTTACACCGCTGGTGCTAAGTGCGCTCACATTTCTCACCGTAGTTACCGTTTACATCTTTAAATAAACAAGCCTGCACACTAATCAAATACATAAATAGAAATTTATGAAAAAAACGAGAGACCAAGAGTTTGCGCAGATTATAGCCGAAGAAGACGTGAACATGAAAGAGTGGCTCTTCAAGTACATCATCTATTGGAAATGGTTTGTACTTTCTTTGTTGTTCAGTATTCCGTGTGCTTTCTTGTTTTTGAAATTCCAAGTGCCGCAATTCCGTATTCAAAGCACCATTTTGATAAAAGATGAGAAGAAAGGAATGGGTCAAGACGACCTGTTGAAGCAGCTCGACATCTTTTCGTCAAACAAAATAGTGGACAACGAGATTGAAATACTCAAATCTTACTCGTTGATGGAAAAAGTGGTGAAAGATTTTAATCTCAACATCACGTATTCGGTGCAAAAGCGCTACCGTGCAGTGGAAATCTACGACCGCTCGCCCCTACGCCTCGAAGTAGTGGTTACTGGCGACCTTACTTACGAAGGACCTTTCAAAATAAGCATCATAAACGACCACACGGTGAAAATAAGTGGTGTGGAATACCCCGTAAATAAAGAAGTAAGCACCCCATTCGGCATATTTAAGGTGAGTTTAACGGGCATCAACCCTGATATTAAAGAAGTGGTGGTGAACGTAGAGCCAGTAAGCGTGGCGGTTGAAGATTTATTGAGCAAACTTATGGTTTCGGCAAGCGGAAAAATGTCGAGTGTGCTCGTTTTAAGCATGGAAAACCCTGTGCCAACCAAAGGAAAGGACATATTGAACAACCTTGTGGAAACCTATAACAACACAGCGTTGGAAGATAAAAACAAAGTGGCCGCAAACACGCTTGTGTTTATTGAAGAACGATTAAAGTTGATATCCAAAGAGCTTACCATTGCCGAAAAAAATGTAGAAGACTATAAATCGCAACAAGGAATAGTGGATATAAGTGCCGAAGGCAACGCGTTTCTGAACTCTGTGCGCGATAATGATATACAACTGACACAAGTAAAGATACAACAGAGTGTTCTTGGAGGCATTGAGGAATATGTAAAAAGCAAAGAGAACAAAACCGGCACCGTGCCCGCCACTATTGGCATTACCGATGTTACTTTGTTGAGCCTTATCCAAAAACTAAAAGATTTGGAGGTGCAAAAAGAACGTCAGATACGCATGGTAAAGGCCGATAACCCTATCGTTTTGGCCATGGACGACCAAATAAAAAGTTTGAAAAACAATATTGCAGAAAATATACAGAGTATAAAGCAAAACCTGAACCTTACGCTAATACAACTCGAAAGCCAGAACAAAAAACTGGAAGGAATGATAAAAACCATCCCTTCGAAAGAGCGTGGATTGGTTGACATCAGCCGCGAACAGGCCATAAAAAACAACCTATTCACCTATTTACTTCAAAAACGTGAGGAAACAGCGCTTTCGTTTGCATCGGCCGTAAGCGATAGCCGCATTATTGACGAAGCAAGGAACATGGGTCAAGTGAAACCGAACCCAAATCGCATCTACATGATATTTGGATTGATTGGCTTGGTGATTCCTTTGTTGATAATCTATATTTTATTTCTGTGGAACGACAAACTACAGCACCGCAAGGACATCGAAAAGCATACTCACATCCCTTTATTGGCCGAACTTTCGTGGATGGAGCACGAAACACCCTTTGTAATAAATAAAATGGGTAGAAATGTGTTCTCGGAGCAAATAAGGCTGTTTCGAACCAACCTTTCGTTTCTTTCTATTGGAAAAGATGTGCAAACCATCTTGTTTACTTCCACCATGAGTGGCGAAGGAAAATCATTTGTGTCGTTAAATCTGGCTGCCAGCTTGGCGCTTACAGGTAAAAAGACCATCATCCTAGAGTTCGACATGCGAAGACCAAAACTTAGGAAAGCATTGAACATTAGCGAGGACAAAGGATTGAGCAGTTACTTAATAGGCCGAGCAAGCTTAGACGAAATCATTCTTCCCGTGCCTGTTCAAGACAATTTATTTATGATTCAATGCGGCAATGTGCCACCCAATCCGGTAGAGTTGCTGTTAAATGGGCGTTTGGAGGTACTTATCGCGGAGCTCCGCACTCGTTTCGACCATATCATTATTGATGCACCGCCAATAGGCTTGGTAACTGATGCTCAAATCCTCGAAAAACAAGCGGATGCTACCATGTACATCCTTCGCTACAACTTTACACACAAAGAAAGTGTACGAAATGTGAACCTCTTGCACAAAGAAGGGAAATTCAAAAACCTTTACCTTGTATTCAATGGAATAAAGAGCGGAAGAAGCTACGGATATGGCTATGGCTATGGCTATTATCAAGAAAAAAGTACTACATCAGGTTTCCTAGGCTGGAAATCAAAAAGAAAGAAATAAAAGTGCATTGATCTGTTCTAGGAAACTACAATAAAAGAGACTACTTATACACTAAAAAGAAAATAATAACCAGTGAATGTAAGTTGATTACAATTAATAAAAATGATTAAACGATTAGATTTACAAATATCTTTTCATACAATAAGAAATTAGTTAAAAATGCTATTTAATTCTATTCAT
>CAIWDF010000164.1 GCA_903911435.1 uncultured Bacteroidota bacterium | reverse complement strand
TAATACATGCCAAATATCATTTATTACTTGGTCAATACTTTTTCCTTTCGCATTCGTATAAGATTCTACAATAGTTTGCTTCCATTCGTCTCCAAAAATGTTTACCAATCCAGCTATTGTTGGGCATCCACTAACAGTGACATAGTCTTTGTAATTAAAATATCGCTTTTCATTTTTAGGAGTAAGTTCTTTTGCAATATCTGCAAATTCAAAATTAGCTTTGCTCTTACGTGTAAACTTCGGCCAAACTCGTTTTCTTTCTTCTTCGCTCAAAAATTCTTTTTCACCGAACTCTGTTGTTCCTATCTTAATGCTATTAATAAATTGTAAAGCCCTAAATTCCTCAAAAGCAGGATGCGATATTGGGCAACGTGATTTGCTTTTTTCAAACGAACATTTACCAACCAATCCTTTTTGTGATTTTAAAGGACGTTGATAAAAGATTGCTTTTAAGAGTTCTTCTCTTAATTGGTTTGATAATTCCTGAACATCACAAATCTTATTGAACTCTTGTAAATAGTGTTCTTCACGAGAAGTATAATGAGTTCTTATTTTTTCTTTCTTTTGATATTGCTTATAAAAATATTGCCCAAGTGTTTCACAATTGGCATCAGAAATATGTTTTGATAAATCAGCTATACCACCCTTTACTGCACCAAGGTTTTCTCTTTTATTAAAAAGTTTGTAAATACCTGATTTAAATTCTTCATCCGATTTTAATCTATTTTCTCCGTAAAACTTTGCAATACTATTTAATAATTTCTTTACCGCTTTATCAGGTTCTTCGGTATAATTATCATAAATAATATTTATTGCGTCTATCAAATCATCTCTATTTTCCTCAATATCAACAACGCTTAAAAATTCTTGTCTTACTTGTTCTATTATTCCATCATCACTTTGGTCAAGTCGCCCGCTTAAAAAGCCTCTTCGTTGCGCCATATGGTATAGGGCCCTTCCTAACTCTTTCATAGGAACTTTACCTCTACTTGCATTGTCCCGGAAATGATAAGGATTTGAATTTGTAGCTTCATCAGTTCTCAACCATTGTAAAAACTCTTCATTCTTCGGATAGGCTTTTTTGTTTTTTCTCCAAGCAGTAAGTTCCTCCATTGTTAGCGGACACATATTATTATTAATTAAAACTTCTAAAGTTTCAATTTTGCGTAGTTTTCTCCTAAACTTAATTCGTCTTGCACTTCTGTACTTTGTTCTTTCGGCAGCCTTAGAACTTTCAATACCTTTTTCAATTTTTACACCTTCCGAGAAGATATGTACCCCTTTCTCCAGTAAAGATGTTTGTTCTTTCCCACTATCCACCACAGCCCAGCCAATCGAGTTTGTACCCAAATCAAGTCCTAAAATTTTTGTCATAACAATTATTTATAAAGTTAATTTCGTTATAAAAGTATAAAAAAAACATCCATTTATCGAATTCTTTTCTAACTTTGTTCCAAGAAATTTTTATTCAATCTTTGAATTTCTTATCACAATAAGGCTATATGCCGAAGGTGTAAACCTATAGCCCCGCTTCGGTGGGGCTTTTTTTATTTCAATTTTCTCCCTTTCCGTCCTTCCAGTCCCTTCCCTCCAATTTCCCTTTCCGTCCTTCTTGTCCCTAAACTCCCAAAATTTCCCCTATATATTATAGTATACCCCTAAATTCATCCTCCCATTCCATAACTCGCATATTTTCAGCTATTTCTGCATTTATTCCCCCTTCATAGCCCGTTTCTTATATACTCATACATCGCTTCTTATATCCTCATATATCGTTTCTTACATCCTCATACATCGTTTCTTATATACTCATATCCTCTTTTCAGTCCTCATATTTCGTTTCTTATATACTCATACATCGCTTCTTATATCCTCATACATCGTTTCTTGTGTCCTCATACACCGCTTCTGCTATTCTCATACATCGTTTCTTATATCCTCATACACCGTTTCTTGTATCCTCTTCTTCATTTCACCACCCTCATATTAGGCTTCTTGGTATCTCATACATCGTTTCTTATATCCTCATATTTCGTTTCTTATGTTCTCATACATCATTTCTTATGTTCTCATATTTCGTTTCTTATGTTCTCATACATCGTTTCTTATGTTCTCATACATCGTTTCTTATGTTCTCATATTTCGTTTCTTATATACTCATACACCGTTTCTTATGTTCTCATATATCGTTTCTTATATACTCATACATAGTTTCTGGTACTCCAATAAATCGTTTCTGGTATTCTCATGGGTCGTTTCTTGGTATCTCCCATCTCATTTCTTCTATTCTCTTTGTGCCTTCGTGTCTTTGTGGCAAGAAAATCTTAAATCTCAATACTCAAATCTCACATCCAAAAGCCCTAATAATCCGAATAAAGGTTGCAGAGGTCAGTGCGAAGTCCTATGAAAATACCTGGACTTTGTTGTGTGGTAGATGTCGTTTTAATGGTTCGGTTTACCAATCCAAGTTCAAGTTTTAGGTTCATGCGAGCATCCAACACATAAGCCACCCGCAAAGAACTGGTGATAAGTGTAGCTTGAAAACCCTGTGTGGTGAAGTTGTAATAAAGGCTCTGATGGTTGGTATACGATATAAAAATGTTTTTACCATAATCAGTTCCAGCGCTATCAGCCCCATACACAGCGTACACCAGTTTAGCTTCAATAAAAAAGCGTTTGATGCGGTAGTTCAAAAAAGCAGATTGTTCCCAGAAATTAGCACCCAACGGATGCGCCAAGGGTTGGTTGAAATGTGCATAATTTTGCTGCACACTACCATGTGAATAGGTATAAGGCCTCACCAGATTATATTCGGTTTGAAAATTCAACCCATTGAACCCAAACAAATCGAAACTCTTCAAGCCAAGTTGAACTGCCTGTTTGTTCGCCCACCAACCCCATTTGCCCGAATTGTCTGATAGCACAACGTGTTTGACATCGGCACCTACTTCCTTCAACAGAAATTCATCCAATAGCAATTGCCCATACACTTGTTGTTTTTTCCAAAGTTTAATTTTCACACTAAATCCAAGTAAAGCGTTGTCGGTAGAACCAAGCGAGTATTCCGTTGGTCTGTAAAACATAACGGGATTCAAATAGTTAACATCGTAGCCTCGGTAGCGAGTGCTGTCGCTTCCTTGCCACACAATCGATTCGAACAAACCAACATTTATTCGTTTTGTTACATTCCAACCCAAGTAATGAAACGTAGCGTATTTATTCAACCAATCACTTTTCATGCCCGAAGGGTTGGTAACATCCTTCATCATGGTGTATAAGTTCACATAAGTAAGGTGCCATATATTGGTGGTTATTTTCAAGTAAGGATAAGGAGCAGCTACATCCGACAGAAACAAACTTCGATAACCATCTCCCCAAAATTGTTTGTCGTTGCCCACTTGAAAGTTGAATATTTTATTGGGAGAATACGAAAGGTATCCCGAATAATATTGATAAGCATACATCGTATTCAACGAATCGGTATTGGCACGATACGCATATCCCATGCCCGGCACCACGTGAGTTTGTCGTAC
>CAIWDF010000163.1 GCA_903911435.1 uncultured Bacteroidota bacterium | reverse complement strand
TATGATACTTATCATGTTTTTTCTTATCAAATGAAAATACTTTTATTCCCTAAAATAAAAAAAATGGCATATACTTATAAAAATCTCAGCATCACTAAAATCTCCGTTATCGGAGCCGGACAAATAGGTCCGGACATTGCATTGCATTTTGCAAAATCTCTTTCTCCGGCAGGAGTAACCGTTAATGTAATCGACATTTCGCCTCAGGCTTTGGAGAAGGCACAGGCAAAGGCGTATAAAAAAATCCAAAAAGGTGTGGAAGCAGGTGCTTTTAAACCTGAACAGGCCGAACGCATTAAATCAGCTTTGAATTTTACAGCTGATTATGAAAATGTAAGGGGCTCGGAATTAGTGATTGAAGCCGCTACCGAAGATGAAAACATCAAGGATATTATTTTTCGCCAGGTGGAAGCGCTGACAAGCGATAGCTGTGTGTACCTTTCCAATTCATCACACATGCAACCTGAGGTAATTTTCCGAAACATAAAAAACAAAGCCAGAACATTGGTAGCGCATTACTTTTTTCCTGCCGAAATAAATCCGGTGGTGGAGTTGGTTCCGGGTAAAGAAACAAGCAATGATTTGATGAACCTGTTGCTTGGTTTCTACGAAAATATCGGAAAAGTGCCAATCAGCGTGAAGAGTTCTTATGGATATGCAATCGACCCTATTTTTGAAGGGATTTGTCAGACTGCAATAATGTGTCTGGAAAAAGGATGGGGCAACGAAAAAGAAATAGACACTGCTGCCATGAAAGCGTTAGGCCAGGGAATAGGGCCTTTTACAGCACTTAATCTAACAGGAGGAAATCCGATAACGGCTCACGGATTAGATGAAATGAATAAGCTGGTGATGCCTTGGTTTCATACATCAAACATATTGCACGAAAAAAATAAAAATAAGGAGGCTTGGAATACTGCAGCAAGAGGAGAAAAGATAGAGCTGTCAGCCGAAAAAGAAATGCTGCTGGTAAAAGAATTTCAGGGAGCCTTTTTTGCACTGGCTTCCTATATTTATGATATCGGAATTGTTGATATCAATGATTTGAATATGGCTTGCGAAATGTCGTTGGTGATAAAAGCGCCCTTCACTTTCATGAATAAAGTCGGTATAAATAAGGCTTATGATTTGGTGAAGGATTTCTGCGGCACTCACCCTTCTTTCCCTTTCCCTAAAGTTCTTGACAAAGCGAAAGCTGATGGAGGATGGAAATTGAAAGACATCGTTTCAGCAAAACGTGACGGAGTAATGGTAATCACCATCCGCAGACCAAAAGTGCTGAATGCATTAAATCTGGAAGTGCTGGAACAAATCAAAAATGAAATGGAAGCTGTGAAAAATGATGCAACGGTGAATGCTGTTGTGATAACTGGTTTCGGGGTAAAAGCATTTGTTTCGGGAGCTGATTTGAATATGCTGGCTTCACTCAAAACACCGGAAGAAGGATATAATAATTCACATACGTTTCAGGCAGTTTTAAATTATGTTGAAAATTATGCTAAGCCGGTAGTATGCGCTATGAATGGCTTTGCGTTTGGGGGCGGAAATGAATTAGCGATGTCGTGTACAGCACGTATCTGCAAAAAAGGATTGCCGGTATTGGTGTGTCAGCCAGAGGTAAATTTAGGATTTATTCCCGGAGCAGGCGGAACACAGCGTTTGCCAAGAATAGTTGGTGTTGAAAAGGCTGCAGATATTCTTCGCACAGCAAGAACAGTTTCATCAAAAGAAGCTGCAGAAATAGGTTTGGTATATAAAGAAGCAGCAGGAGATTTGGTAGATGAAGCCATTCAATTAGCGAAACAAATTGTTTCCGGTGAGGTTAAAGTGAAAACAATTCCTAAAGATGGATTAGCTGTTAATGAAAGTCCGAAGGCAGTTGAATTGGGTCATTTAAGTAAAAAAGTAGATGACATTCTTGTTAAAGCTATTTATGAAGGATTGCGTTTGAGTTTAATAGAAGGGCTGGATTTGGAATCAAGAATGTTTGGAGAATGTTTGCTTACAGAAGATATGAAAATAGGTTTGGAGAATTTTAAAACAAACGGGCCGAAAGCCAAAGCGAACTTTATTCATAAGTGATTTTGAATTCAGAGAAACCGATTCTTTTACCACATAGACACATAGGAACATAGAAAATATTATGTATATTTTAAGAAACTATGTGTCTATGTTTCTATGTGGTAAAAATATTTACAATTACAAATTCTAATTTCATACAAAATCAAGTAGAACCATAAAAGCAAATATTCGTAAATCAGTATTAAATATGAGATATAATGTAGGAATTGATATTGGCGGCACGTTTACTGACATTATTGCCGTTTCATCTGAAGGAAAAACAATAGTACATAAAACACTTTCCACGCCTCACGATTCCTCGGTTGGATTTATTAATGGAATTCGCGAAGTGGCCGAAATGGCGGATGTGTCGTTTGAGAAATTTGTTGCTTCCATTGATGCCATCGTTCACGGAACAACTGTTGCAACGAATGCATTGCTTACGCTGAAAGGTGCAAAGACAGCACTGATTACTACTAAAGGTTTCCGTGATGCACTGGAGATGCGCAGAGGAATAAGAGAAGAACAATTCAATAATCATTACCGCAATGTTACCCCGCTTGCTCCGCGCTATCTTCGTTTTACGGTGGATGAACGGATAGATTCGGAAGGAAAGGTGGTGAAGAAATTTGATGAAAAAGAATTGCTGCCCATCATTAAAAAAATAAAAGAAGAACAGGTGGAATCGGTTGCTATCTGCTTTATGAATTCGTTTAAGAATGCTGCCCACGAGAAACAGGCGTTAAAATTTCTAAGGAAAAATCTGAAAGGCATATTTGTTACTGCTTCTTTTGAAGTGCTTCCTTCCATTCGTTTTTACGAAAGGGTGAGTACTACAGCAGTTAGTGCCTTTGTAGGACCTATTGTTGCGAAGTATCTGGATAATCTCACTAAAAAGTTAGAAGGCATTAATTATAAAGGAACATTATTAATCATGCAATCGAACGGAGGTGTGGTAGTTCCGGAGCAGGTAAAGAAAAATCCTGCCGTTACTGTTTTATCAGGGCCTGCAGCAGCACCTACAGCAGGAGCATTTTATTCCAAGATGCTTGGTTATAAAAACTGCATTACGGCAGATATGGGCGGAACGAGCTTTGATGCGGCTATTGTAATCAATAATGAATGTGTAACAAGTACGGAAGGAAATATAAACCGCTACCGTATTGCACTTCCTTCGCTGGATATTATTACGATTGGTGCAGGAGGAGGAAGTATAGGTTGGATAAATGAAGGCGGACTTTTGCAGATGGGACCACAGAGTGCAGGTGCCATGCCCGGTCCGGTGTGTTACGAAAGAGGAGGTACCGAGCCTACTTGTACGGATGCAGATATTATTCTTGGTTATCTAAATCCTGATTTTTTTGCCGGAGGCAAATTAAAACTGAATAAAGCAAAGGCGGAAAAAGCGATAAAAGCAGAGCTTGCAGGCAAACTGGGTTTATCTGTTTTGGAAACAGCAGCCGGTATGTATCGTATTATAAATAGTAATATGGCCCAGGGAGTGCGGGAAATTTCTGTTGAACGTGGTTACGACCCGAGGGAGTTTTTGTTTATTGTTGCTGGTGGTGCGGGTTCTATACACTCTTCAGAAATATGCAAGGAATTGGAGATTCCGATGTTTTTGGTTCCGAATGTTTCTTCTATTTTCTGCGCAGCAGGTATGTTGCTGGGCGATTTGAAACATGATTATATACGTTCTTACTTTACTTCCTTTAATCATCTTGACAAGAAAAAATTCCAAACGCTTTTGAATGAAATGAAAGAGGAAGGATTGAAGGCGTTGGTGGAAGATGAAGGTGTAGCCAAAGATAGAATTACTTTCCACCCGATATTGGATATGCGTTACCTTGGGCAATACCACGAAGTGCAGATGGAATCTGATTGGGAGGATGTGATTAGTTTTAATATGGATGCTATTTTTGATTCTTTTCATAAGGAACATAACCGACAGTTTGGTTATTCGTTGAAAGAAGAAGGGACGGAAATGGAGTTGATAAATGTGAGGTTGCGGGTGGTTGGGAAAACGGAACGACCCAAGTTTTTGAGCGGAAAAATAAAACCAGTTGCTGTTGAATCTGCTATTAAAGAATACCGCGAGGTGTATATTCCTGAAACGGGGAAGATGAAAAAAGTGGCGGTGTATGATGGTGATAAGCCTATTTTTAATGCAAAAATAAAGGGACCTTGTGTGATTGAGAAAATAACTACTTCGGTTTTTATAAGTGAGGATTGGGATTGTGAAGTGGATGGATTCGGGAGTTTTATTGTTTATGAGAGGGGGAAGTTTCCGAAAGGATTTAAGTCAAATCAAAAACTAAGTTAAGCTTATGCAAATAGATAAAATATTAGTTTCGATATTTCAGCGGGCATTTAAATCGATAACAGATGAGATGAGCATATCGCTGACCAAAACAACGCGGTCGCCTATATTGTGCGAAGCAAAAGATTTTGTAACGGGCTTGTATGATGCCAAAGGACAAATGCTGGAACAGACGGAAAACCTGCCGATACTGTCGTTTTCGCTGGGGCCGGTGTGCAGGGTGATACTGGAGCAATACGGAACTGATATACATGAAGGGGATGTGATTATTCATAATGATGTGTTCACGATGGGTAATCAGAACAATGATGTGGCGATATTTAAACCTATATTTCATGAAGGGGTGCTGGTTGGATGGTCGGCTGCTAAAGGACATCAGGCGGATATAGGCGGTGCGGTGCAGGGAGGGTATAATCCGAATGCCACGGAAGTGTGGCAGGAAGCGTTGCGGATACCTGCTGTGAAACTGTATGAGAAAGGCAAACTGCGGAAAGATGTGTGGAGCCTGATATTTGCGAACATCCGCTTAACGATGGTGCAGGAAGACATCAAAGCACAGATTGGAGCTTGTACGTTGGGAGAACGGAGGCTACAGGCTTTTGTGGGAAAATACGGATTGAAGGTTTTTGAATCGCATAAGCAGGCGTTGTTCGATTCGACAGAAAAGATGATGCGTGCGGAAATTAAAAACATTCCGAATGGGGTGTATAAAGGAGGAAGCATGGTGTATTACGATGGGAAACACAAAGGAAGTAAATTCCCGATTAGGACGGTGATTACGGTGAAGGATGAAGATATTACTTTTGATTTTTCGACTTCTTCGCCACAAACGAAAGGGTTTGTAAATGGAATTTATACTTCCACTTGTTCGGCTATTACGCTTACTTTTTTACAAATGGTGAATCCAACTATTCCTCATAACGAAGGAATGATAAAGCCATTGAAATATATTGTTCCGGAAGGAACGATATTGAATGCATCGTATCCTGCGGCTACTACATTTGGCAATCATCTTTGTCCGCAAGTGGCAGATGCAATATTTAAAGCGTTGGGTCCTGCGGTGCCGGAGCGAATTACGGCAGGATGGAATCATTTGTTGTGTTCGCTGTTTACAGGTAATCATCCGCGTACAGGAAAAAAATATGTTGATATTTGTTTCCTTGGATTGAAAGGAGGAAGCGGAGCAATGAAAGGAGATGACGGTTACGACCACATAGGAATGATTGACGCTTCGGGGGGAGTGCTCGATCAGGACTATGAAATGTATGAACAACAAACGCCACACATGATTGTTCAGCATGAGTATTTATGCGATTCGGGCGGGGCAGGGCAATGGAGAGGCGGACTTGGAACGGTTACTCAAATAATGTTGAGAGGAGATGATACCACGATGGTGGTGTTTGGTGATGGTGATGTGGAGCCGAATTATGGCTTGTTTGGAGGGAAAGGAAGTGTGCTGAATAAAATTGAATTGAGAAGCCCATCCCCAACCCTTCCCAAAGGGAAGGGGGCGACAAACGCACGAGGCGGAAAAAATAAAACTACTGCGGCAATCTCTCCTCACATTCGGGGAGATAAGAATGGACTGATAGTTCCGATGAGTAAGGACATTATAAATGGGATACCAAATAACACTTTGTATCTGCAGATAGCTGGTGGAGGCGGTGGATTTGGAAATCCGAAAAAACGAGATAAGGAAAGAGTGAAGCAGGATGTGAAGAATGAAGTGGTATCGAAAAAATCGGCTAAAGAATTATACGGACTAAAAAAATAAAATCATGAGTCATCAGATTATTTTACCAGATGGTTGGCCAACACCAAAAGGATATTCAAATGGAATACTTGCTGTAAAAGGAAGAACACTTTATCTTGCCGGTCAGGTAGGCTGGACACAGGAAGAAAAATTTGCAAGTGATAAATTGGCTCCTCAATTTGAACAGGCGCTGAAAAATATTGTTGCTGTTATAGCCAAAGCAGGAGGCAAACCGGAACATATTTGTAAAATGACTTGCTTCTGCAAAGACCGCGATCAGTACCTTGCATCGCGAAAAGAGCTGGGGAGAATTTGGAAAGAAGTAATCGGGAATCACTACCCCTGCATGAGTATGATTTTTGTGGTGGATTTGTTGGACCATCCCGCATTGATAGAAATAGAAGCAACCGCTGTAATACCCGAATAATGGATTTTGAATTAAACGACCTGCAAAAACAGGTACAGCAAACCTTCAGAGATTTTGTGGACCGCAAGGTGAAACCACAAGCTGCGGCAATAGATGAAGAAAAAAAGTTTCCTCACGATTTGTTTAAACAGGTTGGCGAACTTGGTTTTTACGGAATGCGTTATCCCGAAAGTGCTGGGGGTACTGGTTTAGATATTACCTCTTATTGCCTTGCAGTAATGGAATTGTCGAGAGGTTCACTTTCTCTTGCGGCATCCTGCACGATGCAATCATTGATGGGTACTTACTTTTTGTATCGTTTTGGTGATGATGAAATACGAAATACTTATTTTTCGGAAGCAATAAAAGGAAATAAGATTGGAGGTATCTGCATGACAGAACCTAATGCCGGAAGTGATTTACTGGCTGTAAAAACCATTGCCAAAGTTACGGAAGATGGTTTTATTTTGAACGGACAAAAAACTTGGATTACATCAGCACCGGTTGCTGATTTTTTTACTGTACTTGCACGCACTGATAATCATCAGCAACTTTCTATCTTTTTTGTGCCTGCGAATTTGAAAGGAGTACTTGTTGGCAAAACTATTGAAAAAATGGGTGCGTGTGGCTCTGTGACCAGCGAAGTTAGTTTTGACAATGTAGTTCTTCCGAAAAATTATTTACTTGGACAAATTGGAGGAGGAACGAAATGCCTGATGGAGATACTGGCTGAAATACGTATCATGACAGCAGCATTGGCTATTGGAGTTGCCACAGCAGCGTATGAAGATGCGGTGGAATATGCAAAAACGAGAGAACAATTTGGTAAACCAATCGGTACATTCCAAGCTATGCGTTTGAAGTTTGCTGATATGGCTGTGCAACTGGAAACCGCGCGCCATTATGTATATTATGCCGCATGGCTAAGCGAAAAAAATATGCCTCGACAACGTGAATCTATGATTGCAAAATTATATGCTTCGGAATGTGCTAATGATATTTGTGACCAAGCAACAAGAGTATTTGCATCCTATGGTTTTGCTATGGAATATCCTGTCCAACGTTATTTTCGCGATGCCCGATTTACCCTTATCGGTGGTGGCACATCAGAGATTCTTAAAAATAATATCGGGAAGGATATTTTAAAATTATGATTGCCTAACGAGAGGCGTCATAAACTTCTTTCCAGATATATGTTAAATACCCGAAAAGATTGAAACTTTACCTACTCATCCTTCCAAAAAGATGATTTCTGTCATAGTTTTCTGTTTTTAGTATAAATAGTTTTGTACTATCAAATAACAGTGAATTATAGATACAGATTATGATGGTAGCTGATAAAGATTCCCGTTTAATAATGGACGGGTCGGAATTGATAATAGAATCGGTTGCACGGGCTGGGGCAGATGTTTTTATTGGATACCCGATAACGCCTGCCAACCTTTTATACTCGTATTCTCAAGAACGTCTTCCTTCTTTTTTTGCTGCACCTGACGAAATTTCTACTCTTCAATGGATGTGTGGCTATGCCACTACCGGCAAGTTTCCTGTAACTGCTTCTTCCTTTCCCGGATTTGCGCTGATGCTGGAATCGATTAATATGGCGTATATGATGGAATTGCCAATGCTGATTATCCTTGTACAACGTCTGGGACCTGCTACAGGAACTGCTACCTGCGGTGCTCAAGGAGATTTAGCTTTGTTACAAGGAGCTATTTCAGGAGGGTTTCCTTTACCTGTAGTAAGCATCAGCAGTATGAAAGATTGTTGGGAAATGCCCGCAAAGGCAATGAAAATGGCTATTGACCTTAGAACACCGGTAGTCCTCCTCACTTCAAAAGAAGAGATAATGACCTTGTCAAGTTTTTCGGTGAAAAATTTACCGGAAATAAAAAAGATAGAACGCACATTTTATAACAGCACAGAAACCTATATGCCATACAAAACTGGAACTACGCTTGTTCCTGAATTTTTGCCTGTGGCCAATACAGAACATCAAGTGAGATTTACCGCTTCCACTCACGACCAAAAAGGAATCATACAAAACACTTCGAAAGAAGCGATAGACAATACAAAAAGACTAGAGTACAAACACCGTCAAAACAAATCTGAACATTTGTTTTACGATTATGATGAGCAAAGTGGGGCGGATACTTTAGTAGTGTCATATGGAATAACAAGTGCAGCCTGCCGTGAAGCTGTGAATGCTGTAAGAGCAGATGGACACAAGGTATCGATGCTGATTGTAAAAACGATGCTGCCTGTACCTCCTGTTTATTTCGAAATAATGGATAAGTATAAAAAAGTGGTGATAGCAGAAGAAAATCTTACAGGACAATTTAAGAACATTCTGTTTGGGGAACGAGGAAATAAAAATGTATCAGGTGTGAACGGAATAGCTGAAATGATAACACCTGCAAGAATTGCAGAAGCTATTTTATCAAAATAAAAACGGAAGATGAAAAACTTTTTAACAGATGCTCCATTACCTTTCTGCAAAGGATGCGGCCATAACCACATAGCAGCAAACACAGAAAAAGCATTGCAGTTGTTGGATTACGACCCAATGAATGTGGTATTGGTAACCGACATTGGATGTCACGGAATCATCGACAAATCATTTTTAACACATACTGTTCATGGATTACATGGTCGCTCGGTAGCTTTGGCGACAGGTGTTTCGGCAGCACTTAACAATCCGGATAAAAAAGTAATTGTATTTATTGGTGATGGAGGAGCTACCATAGGTATGCAACACCTGATAGATGCTGCACACAATGGGTTTAACATGACTGTGGTGATTCATAATAACTTTCTGTACGGTATGACCGGAGGACAACCAAGCGAGTTCACTCCGTTTGGATTTAAAACACCTTACCTACCCGATGGTGGTAAAAAAACAGGTTATGATATTTGTAAATTAATTTCAGCTGTAGATGGTGTATCTTATGTGAGCAGGCTGGAAGGCATCTCTGATTTTTCGAAAGAACTGGCAGAAGCATTTTCAAGAAAAGGATTCTCGTTGGTAGAAGTAATGGAAATTTGCCCAAGCTATGGTGTGAAAGCAAATCCGGGAATGAAACTGTCGAAAGTGGTAGAATCGGCAGGATTGAAAATTGAAAAGTTTGTTGACCGAGGAGAAACAGAAGCTTATCAAACGACAGTGAAAACTGATTTGAAATCATTGTTTCATGAAGAAGATGCAATAAAGACTTTATTTCCTACCCAACTGGAAAAGCCCATACGTATGATGCTTTGTGGCTCGGCAGGAGAAGGAGTGCAAGCAGCCGCAGAATTCTTGTTGAAAGCAGGAATTACATCTGGATTGAACGGAACAAAAAAGGGAAGTTATCCGGTAACTGTTGGTGTTGGATTTTCGGCAGCAGAGGTAATACTCTCATCGGAAGAAATTCTTTATACCGGTTCACCAAATCCTGATGTGATGTGTGTAACATCGGCTGACGGACTTGAATACGCGCGTAAAACAATTGCCAATATGAAAGGCGGAAAACTGTTTATTGACAGCTCGCTTACAGCGCCTGAAACAAAAGCAGAGGTTATTTATTTCCCATTCAGAGAAAGAGGGGGAGCCAAAAACTCTTCACTATACATGATATTTTATTTCCTTAAAACAACAGGAATGATACCGATGGATGCATTGCTTCACGTATTCGGAGAAAATAAAATTGCAAAGAAATTTGATTTACCTAAAATGTTTGAATTGCTAAACGAACCCTACACAGCGGCAATGAGAGACGAAACAAAAACGATTGCTTAAGAAATGAGTTTTATAAAATCATACGGAATAGCTTTACCTCATTTCAGAATTGAGGACAACATCCTTCATCCGAAAGGTCGAAAAGGAGTGACCAAAGCAATTTGTTTTTCGGATGAGGATATTATTACTCTGGCTTATGAAGCCTCGCAGGAAATTCCAAAAGAAGATATTGACGGAATATTTTTCGCAACGTCAAATCCGGTTTTTCATAACCGCTACCATGCTTCTTACCTTGCTGATTTATTAAATCTGAAACAAGGAATAACAGCACTTGATTTTACAACTGGAGCAAGAAGCGGGACTGATGCATTGCTGCTTGCAAGTGAATTAATAGATGGAGGGAAATATAAAAACATATTAGTAATTGCTTCTGATGTTCTTTTTCCGGAAATAGGAAAAGAACTTATAACTCCATTTGGACATGGAGCATGCGCCTTGTTATTGAGTGCAGAAAACGGAACATCTGAAATTACTTTTGCGAAATCATTTAGTTCGGCACTTGCAGAAGAATTTGTTTACAAATCGAGTTCTGTGCAATACGACCCGAGATTCAGCAGAGATGCAGGATTTAAGAATAACGTGACTACTTCATTAAAAAACCTGGTTGCTAATCCTAAGTCGTTAGATGCGGTGATACTTAATTCGCTTTATGCGCGGATGGCGGGAGGAATATTTGCTAAAGAAGGATTTGAAGAAAGCCAGTTTGCAAAGGATACTCTTACTTCG
>CAIWDF010000162.1 GCA_903911435.1 uncultured Bacteroidota bacterium | reverse complement strand
AATATTAAAAAATTATTTACTAAAAATATTGTATTTCGCTATACACCATAAGGCTCTGAAACCATCTTTCCAACCTATTTTCTTTCCTTCTTCATAGGTTCTTCCGTAATAAGAAATACCAACTTCATATATTCTAATTTTGGGAACTCGCGCAATTTTAGCAGTAACTTCTGGTTCGAATCCAAATCGTTTTTCTTTTAATTTTATTTTCTGAATGGTTTCGGTTTTGAAGAGTTTATAACAGGTTTCCATATCCGAAAGATTCAAATTGCTTAACATGTTCGATAAAGTAGTCAGTAATTTATTTCCAACTGTATGCCAAAAGAAAAGAATACGGTGTGGTTCGCCTCCCATAAATCTTGAACCATATACTACATCAGCAAATCCGCTTAATACAGGTTTCAATAAGATATTGTATTCAGCAGGGTCATATTCCAAATCGGCATCTTGAATAATTAAATATTCTCCTGTTGCCAAGGATATTCCTTTGTGAAGTGCTGCCCCTTTTCCTTGATTAAACTCTTGGTTAAATAAGCGAATATCCGTTTCCTGATGATCAAGAATATACTTTTCAATAGTTTCTTTGGTTGTGTCTTTCGAGCAATCATTTACAATAATAATTTCTTTTTCGATATTATTAGTTAATTGCACTGCTCTTACTTTATCTAATATCAAATGTATGGTAGCAGCCTCGTTATAGGCAGGTATTACGATTGATAATTTATTTATATGCATTTTAATTTATATTATTATTGAGTTCGAATGGATAAAGTTTATAGTTCAGAACCATTCGCTAATATGTTCAAATATATAAAATCCTTTGATTCAACATTCAACTATTTTGCGTAGGTATATGATTGCCATTTCACTTCCATTCGTTTCAAAGTTAGCTGCTGTTTTTTAGGATTCCAAAAATATACCTTCATTTCATCCCCTTCTTTTATTTCCTCAGGAACTATGGTCGTAAATTGAATAGTAGTTGATTCGTTTTCATGCTTAATATAGTCAATGCATTTAGCTTGTTGATAAGAGTAACATTCTTTTTTATTTTGGAACGAAACAATTATCATCAAATCGCATGCTTTCATATCTGGAGCAATCACTTCAGAATTGAAAACAAGTTTTGCGAATTTGTTTTCTACCAATGCTTGATTAATGAAAGCTGTTATGGACGGGCCAAATTCAGTTTCTTTGTTTACTTGAAATTCTTTGTTTACTAATTGATGAAAATCTAAAATAGAATCAAAAACAATTTTGTTTTTAATTACCTTATATTTTGAATGTGCCAGCAGATTATTAGTTATCGGATATCTCTTAATTATTTCTAAAGAATCAGAATTTATTTTCGAATACGATTCTGGATCTAAAAAGAGATAATCATTCAGTAAATTTATCTTATTGTTGTCCGAAACTCCATTTAACCAATTCAGATTTTCAGTTACTCTATAATAATTAATCGATTGTTCGAGCAAGGTAGGTGCCCCAATTGAAATAATTTCACTCTTCGAATCCTTGCTTCGCAACTTGTTTACATCATCAAGCATCGAATTTGTTTCAGCATCAAATTTCCATTCGTTTACAAATTTTAAATTTAATGAACTTAGTAAATGAATGATACTAAAAAACCCAATCACAAATGTTAACCATTTCCAACCAACATTATATTTGGATAAACCATGAAGCAAGAAAACAAAACACAAAACGTATAGAACATATAAAAACAATGCGGTTCGATTTAATAGTAATGGTGTTTTGAAAAGAAAGAATTGTACTGTTGTAGATAAGGAACTCAACAGAAGGATAGATATTATGGAAGCTAAAAAAATCGTTTCTTGCCTATTCTTCTTCTTTTGATATTCATAAATTACAAGAACAATTGCTATAAGAGGAACAAATAACACGGCTAGACTAATCGATTCAATTAACCAATTTGGTTTTGGAAGATTATATAATTGACTAGAAACAATTGAATGAACAGTATCTTTCAAAAATCCTTCTTTACCTCCATAATATAAAGCATCTCCGGTTTTTAAAAGGAGAGCAATTGGGATAATAGTATATAGTAGGATTCCAAAAATTAAAATAGGTGCCAATAATTTAAGCAGTACTTGTTTCAGATTTATTACTAACCCTAATTTGTTAGAATAATTAGAAGCAACGATTGTAAAAAGGGTAACTCCAAATAGAACGAGAGCATAGTTCAAAAGTACAAGGTTTGATAATACAGCAAGGAATACAAAGACGAGAGAGAATGAAGCGTATTTGATTTTATATTCGTTTTTGATAAAAGCAAATAGATAATATATACTTCCCATCATAAATCCTAATGAAAGGCCATATCCACGAGCCAATGAAAAGAAATCAAGTAAATATGGATTTACATTAATTATAAGGAATGAAAAAACGACTAGCCAATACTTTTCGAATTGGGTCACGAGTTTTGCAGAAAAATAAATAAATATAATATGAGCAAGAATGTTTGGAAGTCTTATAATAAAGCTACTAAACCCCAATAATTTTGTGAACAAAATAATTAGAAAGGTATTTAAGGGATGATTGTTAGCGGAAACAATCTCAGAATTTGTAGGTAATACTATTCCTTTTCTTACAAACTCCAAATAGGTATATGATTCATCCCAAGTGATGGATAATATACATGCACGAATAATTGAATAGCAAAGAAGCAAACAACCAATTGTGAGCAATGTGATGGTTAGTGTTTTATTCTGATTCTTTATTGTTAACTGCATTCTCCCAATCGATTATCTTTCCCAATCTATATCAAGTAATCTGTCTAAATGTTTGAATTCAATAAATTCAATTTTCAAATCATCTACATAACAGTTCTTATCCGAATCATTATATAAGTAGAACTCAATTTGATTTCCTTTTTCTCTTTCTTGTTCTTCAGAAAACTTTGGCATGTATATTTCAAAAACTTTATTTTCCCATTTCCCGAAATTATCCATGTATCCATCCATCTTATAGGTGCAGTAATCAATACTCTTTCCTTTATTTGTGAAACTAATTGCGAAGAATGAATTACTTCCTTTTTGACTAATATAAAACCAACCAGAAACTCGTATCAAAACATTTCTGTTGTATGGAAATTCCCCAAACTTCTTTTTCATTCCAATACTAAAGCTCGCATCTTTATTTACTTTACTTGAAAATTTGCCTGAATGAGCAAGTTCGTCACTACCTGTGGAAGTATTAATCCATGCAGTATCTATCCGCTCCAAGTCATTGAAATATTCTTGTCGTGAGATGACGTTCTCTTTATTTTCCTCAACTGGAAATCTGAAATATTTTCCACTATTATCTCTTTTATTATTCAAAAACACATTCCAATATCCTTTTGCATCTGTTCTGTAATCTTTATCTAATATTCCATGCTCCGATTGAAAAGTTTGAAAAACGCTGACGTATCCAAAGAACATTATTAATAGAATTATCAAAATCCGAACAAAAATATTTTTAGTTGAAAGCAAAAATGCGAGTAACAAAAAGAAGATTGGAAGATGTTCCACAAAAGCTCTGTTTCCTAAGCTATATCCATAGTTCCAACACCACCATGATGATATGATATAAATATTAACTAGTAGATAAATTAAAATGCCACCAAACAAAAACGTATTTTGTTTATACACATTCCGAAAGCCAAATAATGCCAGAAAGCAAATTGGGGCATAAACAAAAAACCCTTTAGAATAACTAAACAATACATTTACGATTTCTGGTTTTAGAAAATTAAATCCTTCCTTTGTGTAAGACCAAACAAAGAAATGATCGGTATGTGCTTTGTATATTCCCAATTGACATACTGCAGGAATTGCTGCAAAAAGAAGTGCAACGAAAATTGTTTTTTTCTCTTGAATACTCCTTCTTACAATGTCTAGCAGATTCGATTTGTCCTTTGCCAGAAAAGGAGCAATTAATAGAACAATTGCATCAGTAGGCCGTACGAAAAATAAAAAGGAGCTTGCGACAATAATATATATCAAGCTTCTTTTATTGAACTCAATAAATATTTTTTTTAAATGATAGAGTAAGAAACAAACAAGTCCAAATGCTATTATATGGCACCAACCGGGAGCAAATACGGCATAATAAAAAATATTGGTACAGAAAACCATGCTCAAACTTACAGTGCATATGATCCATTCTTTCACTTCAAATTGCCGTAAGAATTTACCGAAAAAGTAAATTCCCCAGAGTAAATAAAATAACGTGGCGAACGAAATGAAGATGGGGAACCATTTGGAATATCCATCTAATGGCTCGTTAGCGAAGTAGCTTGTAAAATAAGCCATGCCAAAAAAGGGCAACTCCATCAATGGAGTACCTATAAAATACTTTATAACTCTTGGATTTTCCTTTTCGCTATCTAAATGATGATTAATGAAAATAGATGGTAGATAGCGGTAATAATAATAGGCGTCTGTGTTTACTGCATATTTCCATTGATCACCTTTCAGTCTGTAAGTATAATCAGAATACAGAAGGGAAAAACATATTAATAGTAAAGTGATGTTAAAGGACGATGTTAATCTTCTCAATTTTGTAATCATCCTTTTTTGTTTTCACTACTCAATTATCATTTCAGGAATATCTCCTTCAATCACTAATCTTCCTTTGGTGGCATTTTTTATTTCTTCTACACTTATTCCTGGGGCTCGCTCCAATAATCGGAAACCTGCGGGAGTAATGTCGAGTACTGCAAGTTCGGTCACTATTTTTTTAACGCATTTGATTCCTGTCAATGGCAATTCACAAGCAGGCAAAAGTTTTGATTCTCCTGCTTTGTTCACATGCTGCATTGCCACGATAATATTCTTTGCTGAAGCTACTAAATCCATTGCTCCTCCCATGCCTTTAACCATTTTTCCGGGTATTTTCCAGTTGGCGATGTCTCCTGTGTCTGAAACTTCCATGGCACCCAAAATAGTCAAATCTACTTTTCTTGAACGGATCATTCCAAAACTCATTGCAGAATCAAAAAAAGCTGAACCTGGCACTGTGGTTATCGTTTGCTTTCCTGCATTAATCAAGTCAGCATCCTCTTCTCCCTCTATCGGAAAAGGCCCCATGCCTAGTAACCCATTTTCGCTTTGCAGCACTACATTCATTCCTTTGGGAATATAGTTAGCGACTAGAGTAGGAATCCCGATACCAAGATTCACATAATAACCTTCTCTTATTTCTTTTGCTATTCTTTTTGCAATACCTACTTTATCTAACATATTCTTGTGTGGCTTCTGTCGCCTTCAATTGAGTGAGCGTATTTGAAGCACTTTGTTTATTATTTCTGTTGTTGTTTACTTTCAATTTGTTTTAATGCATCGCTACCGAATTAAGCAACTGGTTTCCTCACCGTTCTTTGTTCAATTCTTTTCTCGTAATTCACACCTTCAAAAATTCTATGTACATAAATTCCTGGAGTATGTATCATATCAGGGTCTAGTTCTCCAGCTTCAACCAATATCTCCACTTCGGCTATTGTTACTCTTCCTGCCATTGCCATTAATGGATTAAAATTTCGAGCTGTTTCTCTGTATATTAAATTTCCTTGTGTATCCCCTTTCCAAGCCTTCACTATAGCAAAGTCAGCATCAAACGCCATCTCCATCAAGAATTCCTTCTCTTCACCATCAACCACAAATTTCCTAACCTCCTTACCAATTGCTATTTCAGTTCCCACACCAGCCGGTGTAAAAATAGCGGGCATCCCATATCCTGCAGCCATGCATCGTGTGGCTAAAGTGCCTTGAGGAATTAATTCCACTTCAAGTTCTCCGCTCAGTAATTGTCTT
>CAIWDF010000161.1 GCA_903911435.1 uncultured Bacteroidota bacterium | reverse complement strand
GTTGCACTAGTAGCAGCAGTGCCTGTATAAGCGGTAGGCAAACCTGTCTCAAAACCTTCAGTAATCTGCCCCCAACTTTTCCCTCCAATCAATGAAAATAATAGGATTAATAAAATTCCAAGTTTATTCTTGCCTGAATTAATCGGTTGTTTGTTTGTAGTGCCTGTTTTCTTCATGTAATATTTTTTTGTAATTTTTCTCATGTTCTTTTGTTCTATTTTTTATTTTTGGGTTACTTTTTTCTTGTAATTTAAATATTACTTTTCCTCAATTGAGAGCGTAATAATAGAAATTTAAGATTAACATATGAGAATTTTAAAATTACTTTTTTTGACTATTAGTCAAACAGCTCGTAAAGTCGGTTAAAGGTAACGATAAACCCCGCAAATGGCTAATTTCATTGGTTCACCAAAAACAAGCACGTTGCAAATCGATTACAAATAGTTGCATGCGTAGGACATAAAAGTTGAATTAAAAGTCGAACGAGGTTTCTGTTTCTACCAATTAGAATTCATAGGTTTAGAGAAAAGATGGTTTTTCCCTTTTTACCATCAAAATGTACCGAACCTACTTTTTGACCTTGTGCTATCATTTGAATGAATAATGCTATTGGTTGATAAAATGCAAATTTACTTTTGGTGAATAAACTTTAAAAAAAATATAACATGACAAAACAAATTCCAACATTCAAACCTCAGTACGATAACTTTATCGGAGGTAAATTTATTGCTCCTGTAAGTGGAGTGTATTTTGATAATATCAGCCCTATTGTAGAGAATTCCATCCGAAACAGTCAGAATTCCATTTTCTTTACCCAAGCCTTATTAGGTGGTATCCTCACCATCAAACAGAGGACGAAAAAACTTGTTTTTAGGTTGGCTTACGAAACTGTAATTCCGAAAAACAATTGCATTTTTTTATCATTCTTTAAAAAAAACTGCTAAAACCACCATTTAAATGAATAAAAGGTTTTTTTATTTAAATGAAGTGAACATTTAAACAAATAAAGTGATCATTCGAATTGAAAAAAGTTTTTTCAGTTTAAATGAAGTGAACATTTAAACAAATAAAGTGATAATTTGAATTGAAAAAAGGTTTTTTGGTTTAAATGAAGTGATAATTTAAATGAATGATCTGATCATTTAAATGAATTAAGTGATTATTTAATTGAATTGTGGTATTAGGAGATTTTGAGCTCCTAAACCAAGAAAGACGAAAGGGATATTTGGCATTAATTGATTATAAATAAACAGATTAAACAAAACAATAATATTTAGCTTAAACGTTGGGAAAACAATAAACTACAGCAAAACCATCGAATTTTATGTCCCGCAGGCTCGATTTTTCAACTCTTGCCTAAAATTAGGTGGTTTCATCACCACCATATTTGGTACCTAAAAACAGGCAAGAAAAAATAAAAAATTGAAAAAAGAACTCTCTCGCCATCGTTTGTAACGAGGGCGGTAGGATTATGCATTTATAACGCATATTTACACATCGTACTATAAAACACCTAGCCATTAAAAAATGCAAACTAAAAAGAGTGGATGAAACTACTCTTGTTTCTTCCCTTTGGTATAACCCAATGCTGCTGCTAATACCGGTTGCTTATCGAGCCAAATTTTCAACTCGTGTAGGTTTTTAAAATCGTTGAGCCCACGTCTGGTGCTAGTAGTATAGGTTACTTGCATGTGTATTTCTTTTACTTCTTCCATTTTGTTGTTGTTATATTTTTCTACAAAATTATTCATCCCTTAGCAATGTTTTGCCATTGATTTTAGTAAAACAGAATAGACTAAAAAACATGGAATGCATTGTTAATAAACAGATGTTGGTAACAATGTGCGAAAATAAAAATACCTTTGCAGTCATTAAAAAACCAAAATAAACAACCATGAACATATCTATCACTATTTCACAATTCGAATTACAATCGGCTTGGTACTTGAAAGAGCTTGCTAACCTTGCCGATAGCGACAGCAACAAACAAATGGGCGAAGGACTCAACTCAGTTAAATGGGTAGCAGGACATACACTAAACACTCGCTTGGTGATCATCCACCTGATTACCGGAGAAGGTCAAGATGTCGAATTCAGTAAACAATTTGGCAAAGGCTCTACAGGAGCTTTATCTGCTAATCCACTTTCGGTAGAAGAATTGATACAAAAATGGAACGATGTAAATGCGCGCCTAATGGCTTGTTTGGGAAACATGACAGAAGAAAAATTAATGTCGCCTCCACCTTTTCAAGCTTCCATTTCTGACAAAACAATGCATGGGTTTATAACTTATATGGCAGCCCACGAAGCGTTTCATATCGGACAAATGTCGGTATTGCGTAAGCTAATAAAGTAAGGCAAGTCTGATGGTGCAGTAAAATGCTAATACAGACGAAACAAGAAATAAAAAGAAATAAATTATTTTTTCGTTTTTATTGTATTACCACTTTCCTATTGGTTATTCCTTGTTCGCTATTTATTGTTAGAAAGTATATTCCTCTTTGCATATCTCCTTTGTCAATCACACATTCTTTGCCGGTAAATTGTATTGTTTTTATTTCTTTGCCTAATACATCTGTTATTTTTATTTCCGTATTTTTTTGTTCTGCACTAAAGACGATAGAGGTTTGAGTGGTGAAAGGGTTTGGCGATATCCTTATTTCATTTGTATACTTATTCTCTTCAATACCCACCAACACCACATTAAAACAAGCAGAAGTATCGTAACATCCGTTTTCAAAAACAACAACACAATAATCATCACTAACTGAAGGAGTATAATATGGCAAGTTCCAACCAAAGACGTAGATAAAAGGATTGCAGGTGTACCATTGATAAAGGGGTGAAGTAGCATTCGAAGTAAGTGTATTTCCTGTTTGAGTTACGCTAATGTTTACAGGATTTATCGTCAGATCGAGAGTAATGATACTATCGCAGCCAAAAGCATTGGGTATGGTATCGTGGTAAATTCCGGTTGAAGTATAAGTTGCATTATTAAAGGAGGTATAACTAACACAATCGGTTGATGTAATAAGATAAGCAGAGCTGCTGTGAATGGTCAAATTTAATGTTAAAGTACTATCACATCCTCTGGCATTAGTAAAATGATTGACATAGGTACCTGATGTGGTGTAGGTTTGTCCGTTATAGGTATAACTATCGCATGCTGTTTGGTCCATATAAGTGGGAAAAGAATTACACTGACTCATTTTATGTAAAAAAAGTTCGTAATAATTCCATGCCCAGAGAAAGTATGTGCTATCACTTGGATCGAAATCGTTGTTAGCAGAAAATGTACCTGAAGTAATTACGTTATGATTATTGTCTACTGCAATTGAATTTCCTTTGCATTGAGTGCCACCTCCGCTAATATCCACCGCCCAGCGGAAACTACCTGCACTGTCTAATTTACTTACATACACTCCACCCGAATTTAAATTAAACACACCTGCATTAGGATCGAAGTCGACAGTGCCTGTATAAAAGCCCGATGTATATATATTACTGCTATCGTCAAGAGCAAGAGAGTAGCTATACTCAGTTCCGGCATTCCCTATTTGTTTAGCCCAAATAAAGTTACCTGCACTGTCTAATTTAGAAATGTATGAATCATAAAAAGTATTAGAGGTAGTGAGTGTGTATGTTCCTGCACCGGGATCGAAATCGAGGGGGCCGGTAAAATAACCTGTGCTGTACACATTTCCTTGTGCATCCGTTTTTATAGAACGTCCCATACCCACGTTTGAATAATTAAAGAAAGTTTTGGCCCATTTAAGATTACCTGCTGAATCTAATTTAGTGATGTAGGGATTACCTGCAGGGCTGTAGGGCAGATGAAGTACTCCTGCACCTGGGTCCCAATCTAAATTGGTGCCACTGGTGGTTCGTCCTGTAAAGTAAATATTATCCTGAGCATCCACACAAATATCATACGCATAATCGGAAGGGCTGCTGCCACCAAACTTTTCAGCCCAAACAAAGTTTCCATCACGTGTAAGTTTTGAAACAAAAATATCCTGAGAACCGGTAGTGCCTGCTGCTGTCATAAAAAACGTTGCAGTAGCAGCTGTATCGGGATTAAAATCACCGGTGCCAATAAACGCTCCGGCTATGTAAATATTCGCATGGCTGTCTAACGCTAAATTTATATCACCTTGTAAAGATGGAGAAGAAAAACTTTTAGCCCATACAAAGTTGCCTGCATTGGTAAGTTTTAAAACAAATATCCCACCATAGTTACCTGTTAAGTAAACAGCTGGTCCGGGGTCATAATCGATATTAAAAGAATTGGTGCCAGCTACATATACATAACCGGAATCGTCCAAAGCTATGGAGGTTCCTTGGTCGTCATTGCTACCACCAATTCCTTTTGCCCACACTATGTTTCCGTTTGCATCAAACTTGGTAACAAAGATATTGTTGTTGTCGCTGGTAGAAAGATTGGTTAATATTAACGTATCAGAAGGTGAAGGATTGAAGTCGGCCTCGTGATAATAGTAACCTGTTGTATATACGTTACCCGAATCGTCAACAACCATAGTACGTGCATGGTTGTTATCGGTTCCTGCCATTGCGTTTACCCATGTAAGTGTAGGTGTTTGCGCAGTGACTAAAGAAAAAACAGCAAAGGAAAAGAAGAAGGAGAGTAGATTTTTCATTGAATTTTGTATTTCATTGTGAAGCGTGTTACTCCCTCACAATTTATTTGTTTACAAAATTAAGATTATTTTTTAATACCTAACAGTTCCTTCCAATGCTTTCGGGGAGGTTACTGCGAATACTCATTGGCTATTTTATCGGCTTGCGTGTAGGCCATAAATACATTCCATTTTGGGATGGTGGATAGGTAAGCATCCATTTTTTCGCGTATTGATTGTTCTTCTTTTTCGCCTTTTAACAAACCGTATGCGAATACTTCGATGCGTATAAACCCAAACGACATTGCCTTCGCGGTGTCTTTTTCACTGAACATATCGTTGGCATTTTTCAGCAATACATTATATGCTTCATCTTCTTTGTCCAACATTCGGAGTATTTGTGCTTGGCGAGGTTGAGTCAAGTTTTGAATACGTTGGCGTTTCGATTTAGATATTTCGAAATGTTTGATGGCAATGGATGCGAGTAGCACACATTCGTCATCGGTAAATTGTAAAACTGTTTTTTCCATTTTGTTGTTAGTAGCTACGAAATGCTTTGGCAAATATAAACATTTTGATTTACGTTCACCGATATTTTTTAAACTTTCAACGAGGATATGTGAATAATATAAAATAGCGTATGGATTTTGAAATTAGAGGACAGTTTGGTGAAATAATAGCGAATTGAGTTCAAAAAAGGAAGCACTGAAAGGGGCTTTTTAAGTTATTAAATTGGGATGTTTTTATGCAAAGTTTGGAGAGGGTGAAAATGGGGTGAAAAATGGGGTTTTTCGATGAAACATGGAAATATGATAACAAGATTTGAAAATAGACCTCTCACTGAGTTTGCGATAGCGTTCGGAAAAGTTGGGATGGCGTTCGGAAAAGTTGAGATGCCGTTCGGAGAAGTTGAGATGGCGTTCGGAAAGTTGAGATGGCGTTCGGAAAAGTTGGGATACCGTCTGGAAAGTTGAGATGCCGTTCGGAGAAGATGGGATACGGTCTGGAAAGTTGGGATGCCGTTCGGAGAAGTTGGGATACGGTCTGGAAAGTTGAGATGGCGTTCGGAGGGTTCGAGATGGGGTT
>CAIWDF010000160.1 GCA_903911435.1 uncultured Bacteroidota bacterium | reverse complement strand
CATTTTATCCTAATATTAAAATATCATTTCTTAATGAAGAGTCTTTTTTTGATTTTATTATTTATCTCTAAACTATTTACTAAGTTTTCGAATTGATTTCCAAACAATATTAAAATCGTTTTGAATGCGATAGTCTTTAGAATAAGCCAAATGCAGTCGACTTCGTGTGTCTTTATTGATGGTGTAATTACTAATAGCATCAGAAGGGGAAAGCACAGATGGCTTAATTTTAGGCAATTGTTCGCTCATTTCTTTTCCGTATCCAACCCACGATTTGAATCCGAATAAAACGGAAATAATATTGAAATAAAACTTAGGAATACTTGATTGAAAGAATAGTAAAATAGGTGATAAAAGAAGAATAAATAAACTTGTTAAAACATCAAACAATCGTTTGTTGCGTTTATTCTTTGGTTTGCTGATCGAGTTCACATCGATAATATACAAGTCGCCTGCTGTGTCGATGGAGTTACTACCAATAATAGAAAGACTTTCGGGAGGAGCAATTTTGAAATCGACATCTGATGAAACAAGTGTGTGCATGTAATCAATAATACCTTGTGAAGAAATGTCGCGAGAACAAAAAATTACTTCGTTTATTTTATATATCTCTATCACTTCACTTATTTGACTCATTTTGCCAATATAACTTGAATGATCACTGCCACTGTCATCGGCACTTACAAAACCAAGAAAGCTAGTATTAATTTTAGTTTGCTTCAATAAGTTGTTCACACGCTCAAACTCTTCTTGTTGACCAATGATGACAATGCGTTTGCTTTTATCAGGATTTAGATTGAACGACTTGAAACCTGCAATGTGAAGCCCAAGTCGAGAAAGCAGAAACGAAAACAAAGCCCAACCCATACCCAATAAAATCAAGGCACGAGAGAAACGATAGGCCTCGGGTAAAAGCGCGTAACCAATAAGAATGATGCCAGTACCAACTAATACACCGCGCAGAATACGAAACAAACGAATAGGCTTGTCGTAACCTCCACTCAAATAAACAGTGAACATCCAAATGAGGACATAAGCAGGAAAGGCAATGGAAACAATATCGTTGGAATAAGAACCGCCTGAAATGAATTTGAAATTCCGTGCGTAATAATCTTTAATCAAAAGTAAGCCTAGAAGAATCAAACCAAAATCGAAAGCTGGCAAGGCAATGGATTTGATGAAACGAATGCTAACAGCCAATGCAGCTCGCAAGTAAATTGCAAAATTGATAAGCGCTGAAAATGTTTTCGCATTGTTCTGAGAGAAATGTTTTTTGGCGAAAATAACCATAGCTCGATAAAAAACAAATACATAATTAACCGTACTCTTTCGAGTGCTCTCACCTTTGTAATGTATGATGCGGGTTTCAGGGAAATAGTAATTTTTATATCCTCCTAAAAGTATACGATAAGATAAATCAATATCTTCACCATACATGAAAAAAGTCTCATCAAGTAACCCCACTTTGTCGAGAACGGATTTGCGCATCAACATAAATGCGCCAGAGAGAATTTCGACTTCGTGAATTTTATCTTTATCAAGAAAACCCAAATGGTATTTCCCAAACGTTTTCGACTTTGGAAATAATCTAGAGAATCCAAATATTTTATAAAAAGCTACTGATGGTGTGGGTAATCCGCGTTTCGACTCAGGAAGGAAATTACCTTTTCCATCCAGCATTTTTACACCTAGTCCGCCAGCATCAGGATGTGCATCCATAAACGAAATTACTTTGGTGAAGGTATCTTCTTCCACCACCGTATCTGGATTAAGCAAAAGAATGTACTCACCTGCAGCAACACGTATGGCTTGATTGTTCGCAAAAGAAAAACCTGTATTCTTTTTATTTTCAATCAAGGTTATTTCAGGAAACTTCGCTTTGGTCATAGCCACCGAACCATCAACTGAATTGTTGTCCACCACAATGATTTCAGCAGAAATACTTTCAGCGGCCTTTTTTACCGAATGAAGGCACTGTTCTAAAAAATGCTGAACATTATAATTAACAATGATGACGCTAAGTTTCAAGTTCTATCTATGATTTGATGAATTGGGTTTGATTATTTAAGAGTAAAAGTACTTTCGTACAAAGTTCGATTGATGATGGAACGACCTAGGGTTACTTCATCAGCAAACTCGAGTTCATCGCCAATCGACACGCCACGTGCAATAGTGGAAACTGTAATATCAAACTCTTTGAGTCGTTTATAAATATAAAAATTAGTTGTATCGCCTTCCATGGTCGTACTCAGTGCCATGATTACTTCTTTAATTTCGCCTGAAGAAGCCCTTCCTACAAGCGATTCGATGTTTAAATCGGCAGGCCCTACTCCATCCATTGGTGAAATGATACCGCCCAAAACATGGTAAACACCTCTGAATTGATGCGTATTTTCAATTGCCATCACATCTCTAATGTCTTCGACCACACATACCAAACTTTGATCGCGATTGGGATTTGCACACACTTCGCAAAGCGCTTTATCAGATATGTTGTGGCATTTTTGACAATATTTCAATTCAGTACGCAAACGGATAAAGGCGTTGCCAAACTGAGATACTTCTGCCTCATTCATTTTTAATAAGTGAAGAACGAAGCGCAAAGCCGTGCGCTTGCCCACTCCTGGGAGTTTGCTAAACTCATTTACTGCTTCTTCTATAAGTTTTGATGAAAATTCCATTGGCTCAAAAATACTATTTTTTACTGATGTTGATGCACGAAAGCGAACAAGTAATATGTACTTTTGTCGAATCAAAATAAATAAATGAAATTTCATAGAACAACAGTAAACGCAGTGGTGGAAACTTTGAAAGAAGTTTTTGAGAATGGAAGCTATGCCGACAAAGCTATAGGAGCCGTACTGAAGCAGAATTCGAAGTGGGGTGCACGCGATAGAAATTTCATTGCAGAAACTTCGTATCAAATGGTTCGTTGGTGGAGATTAATCAACGAAAGCTTGGGTGAAGAAGCGAGTTCGGTGCATCATTTTTATAAACTATTTGCCACTTGGCAATTGCTTAATGGGAACGAAATCCCCGAATGGACAGAATTTGCGGGATTGGATAAAACGAAAATAATAGAGAAAGCGAACGAATTGAAACAAATTCGGAAATACCGCGAATCGATACCTGATTGGATGGACGAACTTGGTTGCCAAGAGTTGGGAGAAGAGCTATGGACAAAGGAATTGGCTGAGTTGAATAAAATGGCGAAGTTGGTGCTTCGTGTGAATACCTTGAAAACAAATGTAGAGGCAGTACGTTTGCGCTTGAACGAAAAACAAATTGAAAGTTACACATTGCCCAACTTTCCTGATGCATTGATTTCCATTAGACGACAAAACTTTTATCGATTGGAAGAATACACCAATGGAATGCTCGAAATACAAGATGCTTCATCGCAATTGGTAGCACCGTTTATGAAATTAGAACCTGGCATGAAGGTGATTGATGCTTGTGCAGGTGCAGGTGGCAAATCGCTGCACATAGCGGCTATGATGAAGAACAAAGGTGAGATTGTTTCGATGGATGTGGATGAAAGTAAACTCGCGGAATTGAACAAACGAGCTGCTAGAGCTGGAATAAGCATCATCAAAACTAAACTCATTAATCCAAAACAAATAAACGAATTAACTAACACTGCCGACCGATTGTTGTTAGATGTTCCTTGTTCAGGGCTTGGTGTATTGCGCAGAAAACCTTTTGATAAGTGGAAGTTGAGCATGGAATCGATTGAAGAAAAACGAAAGATACAACATGATATTCTTCAAAATTACACCTGCATGCTTAAGCCAGGAGGCATTCTTATCTATGCTACTTGCAGCATTTTGCCGAGCGAAAATCAACTTCAGATAGAATGCTTTTTGAATGAACACAAAAACCAATTCGAATTGATAGAAGACCGAAAAGTATTGCCAAGTGAAGGTTTCGATGGTTTCTACATGGCAAGTATTAAAAAGAATTAACCACCAACAACAACGCCCAGCAAGGTTTGCTAGGCGTTGAAAAAACAATTCAAAATTTATTTACTACATGTGTATCACTTCGCCATAGGCCGCAGCTGCAGCTTCCATGATGGCTTCGCTCATGGTAGGATGAGGATGTACGGTTTTTATTAATTCGTGTCCGGTAGTTTCTAGTTTTCGAATGGCCACTATTTCGGCAATCATTTCGGTAACATTGGCTCCAATCATGTGAGCACCGAGCAATTCGCCATACTTAGCATCGAATATTAATTTCACGAAACCATCTTTAGCACCCGATGCGGAAGCCTTGCCAGATGCGGAGAATGGAAACTTACCAATCTTCAATTCATATCCAGCTTCTTTTGCTTTTGCTTCGGTATAACCCACTGAGGCTATCTCTGGTTGACAATAAGTACATCCCGGAATGTTGTTGTAATCCAATGGTTCGGGATGATGCCCTGCAATTTTCTCGACACAAATAATTCCTTCGGCACTTGCAACATGAGCCAATGCTTGTCCTGCAACGCAATCGCCAATGGCATAATAGCCCGGCATATTGGTTTGATAATATCCATTGGTTACTATTTTTCCTTTATCAGTAACGATACCTGTTTCTTCCAAACCAATGTCTTCAATATTAGCCTGAATGCCCACAGCAGAAAGCACTACTTCGGCTTCAACAACATTCTCAATTGCTTTGGTTTTTATTTTCACTTTGCACATGGCGCCAGTGGTATCAACACTTTCGACAGACGAATTGACCATGACATCAATTCCGATTTTTTTAAACGAACGTTCTAATTGTTTCGAAACATCAGCATCTTCAACAGGTACAATGCTTGGCAAGTATTCAACCAAGGTAACTTTGGTTCCCATGGTTGCATAAAAATAAGCAAACTCACTTCCGATAGCTCCCGAACCTACTACTACCATTGACTTTGGCAAGCTTGGTAATACCATAGCTCCACGGTAACCAATTATCTTTTTTCCATCAATTGGTAAGTTAGGCAATTGGCGCGAACGTGCACCAGTAGCGATGATGATGTGTTTGGCTTCGTAAGTAGTTACTTTGCCATCGGCCGAAGTAACATCCACTTTTTTTCCTGGCTTTATTTTTCCAGTACCATCAATCACATCAATTTTATTTTTCTTCATCAAAAACTGAACACCTTTGCTCATGCCATCGGCCACGTCTCTACTGCGTTTTACCACTGCTTTGAAATCGGCTTCTCCGCCCTTTACGGTGATTCCGTATTCGGCAGCATGATGGAGGTATTCGAATACCTGTGCGCTTTTCAAGAGGGCTTTGGTGGGAATACAGCCCCAGTTCAAACAGATGCCACCAAGGTTTTCGCGCTCGATAACTGCTGTTTTTAATCCCAATTGCGATGCTCTGATGGCTGCTACGTAGCCTCCAGGACCACTCCCTACTATTATTAAATCGTAATTCATTAGTTATAGTGTTACTTTTTTTGAATGTTAAATTGTATTTTTAAAGAGATGCGAAAGTAATAATTTATTTTGTTTCTGTTGGAGAAAGAATATCGAAATGGATATGAATTTGTAAATTCGCACACTTTAACTTTAACAGGAATCATGAAATACATCATCTCTTATCAAAAGCCGCACGCGCATTTTATCGACATCGAATTTATTGCTGACTTAAGCAAAAACAATAATCAGGAAGAAGTGCTAATTCAGCTGCCTGCATGGCGACCGGGGCGATACGAGCTTGGAAATTTTGCTAAAAACATACAACGATGGGCTGCTTTTGATGAAAAAGGAAATGCGTTGAAGTATGAGAAAATTACTAAAGACTGCTGGAAGGTGCATGTAAAAGGCGTTTCGCAGGTGCATGTAAAATACAATTATTATGCAGTGGATTTGAACGCAGGTTCAACGTTTTTGGATGCCTCGCAATTGTACATGAATCCGGTGAATTGCTGTGTGTACATACCTGAGCGCATGGATGAAGCCTGCGAACTCAGTTTGCAATTGCCCGATGAT
>CAIWDF010000159.1 GCA_903911435.1 uncultured Bacteroidota bacterium | reverse complement strand
TGATTAAACAGTAAAAGGAGTATTCATTCTCCTTAATAGTTAAAACTTAAAATCCCGTTACAGAAATGTAACGGGATTTTTTTTGGATTATAGTAAACAAAACGCTTAAACCTGCTTTCACAAATTAGGTTTATGAGTAGTAACAAGTCCGAATAAACCGTTTATCCGAACTGACATTTTGTCACGTTTCGTTTTTTTGACTACTTTTGCAATCCATAAAAAAAAGATGCACGAAAACAAAGAAATAGACGAGAGTAAACAAGGTGAAGCTTTAATGATAGAATCGCCTGCTGCCAAAGGAGGAAAAAAACTTTTCCTTGAAAGTTATGGTTGCGCTATGAACTTTTCGGATTCCGAAATTGTTGCCTCAATACTGAAAGATCAAGGATTTTCTACTACTCAGGATTTTTTTGAAGCAGATGTAATATTCGTTAATACTTGCGCTATTCGCGAAGGAGCCGAACAACGTGTTCGTAAACGCTTAACTGAATACAGAAAAGCTAAAAAAACAAATCCTGACTTAATTATCGGAGTGTTGGGATGTATGGCCGAACGACTGAAATCTCAATTTCTGGAAGAAGAGAAATTGGTGGATATCGTTGTAGGCCCAGATGCTTACCGTAGTTTGCCACAATTAATAGAAACTGCAGAAACCGGGCAGAAAGCGGTAAACGTTTTACTTTCTAAAGAAGAAACCTATGCCGACATTGCTCCGGTACGTTTGGGAAGCAATGGAGTGACTGCATTCATAAGCATTACTCGCGGATGTGATAATATGTGTGCGTTTTGTGTAGTTCCTTTTACCCGAGGGCGCGAACGAAGCCGAGACCCAGAAACAATAGTTAACGAAGCAAAAGACTTATTCGAAAAAGGTTATCGTGAAGTAACTTTACTTGGTCAAAATGTGGACTCGTACCTTTGGACAGGTGGAGGATTGAAAAAAGAAAACCCTACAGCACAAGAGTTATCAGAAGCAACTACATTTGCTCAATTGATGGAAAAAGTGGCACTCATTAATCCTGATTTAAGAGTTCGATTCAGTACCTCTCATCCTAAAGATATGAGTGACGAAGTACTTCATATTATCGCAAAATATGATAACATTTGTAGCTATGTGCATTTGCCGGTACAATCGGGCAATTCAAGAATACTTGAGATGATGAACAGAGGGTATACCCGCGAATGGTATCTCAACAGAATTGCAGCAATCCGAACCATTATTCCGGATGCAGCTATTTCGATGGACATCATCACAGGCTTTTGCTCAGAAACAGAAGAAGAACACAGAGACACCCTTTCTTTGATGGAAGAGGTAAAATATCATTTCGGTTATATGTTTGCCTACAGTGAACGCCCGAAAACATTGGCAGAACGCACATACAAAGACGATGTGCCGGAAGAAATTAAAAAAAGAAGACTTCAGGAAATTGTAGATTTACAAGTAAAACATTCAGCAGAACGTACCAAAGAAGGGGTTGGGAAAGTGTTCAGGGTGCTTGTGGAAGGAGTTTCCAAAAAATCGGCAGAAGAATTGTACGGCAGAAATTCACAAAACACAGTTGTTGTTTTTCCGAAAAAGAACTATAAAAAAGGGGATTACGTTAATGTACTTGTAGACAATTGCACTGGCGGAACGCTTATAGGGAATGCGGTTGATTAAATTTAAAACATATTTATATGACCATTCAAGAGATTAAAAACAGATTCGGCATCATTGGCAGTTCGCCATTACTAGACAGAGCAATTGATATTGCGAAGCAGGTTGCACCAACTGATTTAACGGTGCTTATCACCGGAGAAAGTGGAACAGGAAAAGAAGTTTTCCCTCAGATTATTCATGCGCTGAGTGCTCGTAAACATGGGCAGTACATTGCCGTTAACTGTGGTGCTATACCCGAAGGAACGATAGATTCAGAATTATTCGGTCATGAAAAAGGATCTTTTACGAGTGCTCACGAAGCGCGCAAAGGTTACTTTGAAGTGGCTAACGGTGGAACAATTTTTCTAGACGAAGTTGCCGAAATGCCTTTGGCTACACAAGCCCGACTGCTCAGAGTGCTTGAATCGGGAGAGTTTATGAAAGTGGGTTCTTCAAAAGTTCTGAAAACTGATGTAAGAATAGTAGCCGCAACCAATGTAAATATTCAGCAAGCTATTGAAAAAGGGAAATTCCGGGAAGATTTGTATTACCGATTGAACACTGTGCCTATCA
>CAIWDF010000158.1 GCA_903911435.1 uncultured Bacteroidota bacterium | reverse complement strand
GAAAAACTATTGATAAAATAGTGTTTAAAATCGCGCTAAATTAAAAACACAGAACTTGATTTAGTGGTTTAAGCGATTATTCTCAAGAATTGGATTATCCTTTCATTTTTTTAAAATGCGTAATTAGAGTTAAGATTAATTTTTACTCTTTATATATAGGTACGAATCCTTAAATTTCCTTTCGACTAGTCGAACGACTCATCCGAATATTCGAAAAACTTTTTCGACTAGTCGATGACTTCTTCCGAATAAGCGATTACCTTGTCCGAATATTCGGATGACCCTTCCGACTATTCGATGACCTCTTCCGAACATTCGGACGACCTTTCCGAATACTCGAAAATTATTTTCGACTAGTCGATGACCTCTACCGAACATTCGAACGACCTTTCCGAATATTCGAAAAGTTTTTTCGACTAGTCGATTACTTTTTTCGAAGCATCTTTGAAGTTTTTTGATTATTCCAAAATCATTTTCGCTGAGTCGATGGCTGTCGTCTCTCCTTATTTTAAACCTTTATTAGAACGTTTGCATCTTTTCTCGCTTGCGATGAATGGCAAATGAGTTCGGATTGTGAGAGCAAACGTAGAGAGAAACCAAAACGCTACTTAGCGAAATGCTACGAGCATAAGTATTTTACTGAGGGCGTAAAAAAGACTCGATGAATGAAACGAGAATGGCAATTAGGCTTGAACGAAACGTGTGTTGTTAATCGGGCGAGATGGAATACTACCAAATTTTAAATGCCTCGGCCTCGCGAAACGCCACTTTGAATGGAGTGTCGTATAAAGTTCGGGTCTTTTTTTAGAATTTTAGATTTTTTGAGTTCTCTAATTTTGGAATGAACTTAATTAGTTATAAATGTGCAATACGTTTCCATCAAAAGTAGTTTGATATGCTTTCAAAGGAAGCGAAGCAGGGCCTTGAGTTACACCTCCATCGTAAATTGAGAATTTAGAGTGACAACAAGTATCTACCGCTAATATATGTGTTTGATCAACCACCACTGTTGCGCATGGCTGTGTAGATTGATAAGTACAATTTCGGTCGTAAGCCATTATTTCACTATTCGATTTGCGATACAACAATATTCCTCTCACACCACCAGTGATGTAAACATATCCACCAACAGCGGTAAGATTAATAAAACTAGGGTTATTCGAATAAAGATAAATATCTACGGCTGTTATAGGAACTCCATTGTCCGACTGCTTTTTACAGCTCAGCGCGAAAGAGAAAATAAATATCAAAACGATAAAGGAGAAATATTTCATGATTTAATGTAAGTGAAACAAAGTTAGGCAATATTATTAAACCACCTTGAATATAAATCTTTTTTTTAGCTTTGTTTGTTTAATTTAATATATGAATACACTGATAATACGATTAATCGTCATTCTAATTTCATTCTTTCCTCTTTTAGCTAATGCTCAAACTGTGAAGGAATCAAAAGAACAAGCTAGCAAAGGAGCCGTGTCTGCGAGGGTTCAACGCCAAGCAGCCAAGCAGAAATGGAAAGAACAACGTAGAATTGAACGTGCACAAAAAGCAGAAATTCGTAACCATGACAAACAGTTGCAAACAAAAAAAACATTAAAGCGAATGAGCGAAACTCGCAAAAAAAGTGAAAAATTAAGAACAAATAAGAGAGAATCCTTCTTTGTTCGACTTTTTAAATACAAGCATTGATGGGCTTTTCAGAGGATTTTTGCAATAATTGCAATATTTTTATGTAAAAAAGTCATTGCTATGTAAAAATATCGCACTTATCCCTAAGATTATTTTTTAACTTTATAACTTATTAAAACAAAATAAAATGTCAACAAATATACTAAAGATAACAAAACAATACGATACACAAGCCAAATGCTTATCGTATTTGAAAAGTTTGAGATGGGGCAAAACTGTAAAATGCCCAAATTGCGAAAGCGATAAGATAAGAGAGCGTAAAAGCCAACCGTATCAATACTTCTGTAAAAACTGTAAAAAGCAGTTTTCTGTATTTACAGGAACTATTTTTGAAGGTAGTAGGCTTCCTTTGCCTAAATGGTTTGCTGCAATGGGGCTTATGTTAAACGCTAAAAGTGGTATGGCTGCAAAAGAAGTAGAAAGAAATTTAGGTGTAAGTTATAAAACAGCCTACTATACTTGTATGCGTGTCCGTATAGGTATGTTGATGGAGCATACATCCAAACTGACGGGAATTATCGAAATGGACGAGAGTTATTTTGGAGGGAAAGCAAGGAAGTATAAAAAAATACCCGACAACGAACAGAGTATTGGTGCTAATGAAATTACACTAAAGCGTGGGCGTGGAACAAATAAAGTTTCCGTAGCTGGTATAGTACAAAGAAAAGGAAATGTACATACTGAGGTCATGGGAAAGCTCACTAAACGTAACCTTTTGGCAATGCTTAAACATTATGCAAGTAGCGACAATTCTATACTTATGACTGATGGTTTTAAGTCATACAAAGCGATGGATGCGTACATAGACCATCTAACGGTAAACCATTCAAAGCAAATGAGCAAAGGTATTACGCACGTTAATACTATTGAAAACTTTTGGGGTTCTGTAAAGAATGGAATCAAAGGTTCTTACCGAGCAATATCAAAAAAATACTTACCATTTTACCTTGTTGAATTTGAGTGGAAATTCGACCATAAATTATACAAGGGGAATGAGTTTGAAAAGTTATTAAAGAACGCTTTACAGCACGAAAAGGGGCTGCTTTATTGGAAAGCGAAATCTACCCAAAATGTAAAGGAGGTGGCGTATGGAAAGTAAAATAAGCGACAAAGTGGTTTCGGCAATTATAATTCGAGCAATAATCTTGCCTTCTACAATTTCTCTATTTCTTTGTCTATTCCTTGTAATGCCTCTTTTAGAGGTTTGTACACCAAAACAATCAAAAGAATCCGAAAAATTATATAACAAAACGAAGCAATCAGAAATTTCAGATACGTTATATTCCAAGAATAACAATGTTGTAGTATATATAAAACGAAAATAATTAAACCTAAATAAATAATGGAAACTATACCACCTGCAATAATTGGAACATCTATATCTAATCCTTTAACCATAGTGCAAATTAATAGTGCTAATGCAATGTTAATCATATACCAAAGTATAGAAAAACATATAGAAAAAATTATTGGAACATATATAATGTTGTTTATTAATAACTGCTTGTCAAAAAGATATATTGATACAAACCAAAAAGGAAATACCATTACCAATGAAATAAAAACTGATTTTGTTGTAAAGTCTATTTCTTTTATGCCTTTTAAATTTATTTCCATAATTCAATCATTTGTAATTAATACACAAATATTAAAGTAGTTAGATAAAAATAATAATGGAGATATTAAAAAATAATCATAGGGATAAGTGCGAAAAATATTGATTTACATTTGTGCCATAATAAACAACATCCCCGCTGTTTAAAAATAAAATACCTCATTTCTTGGGTATTGATTTGCTTCAATTATTTTACTGATTATACAACAAAAAATGTTTTGAAATTCACATTGTTTAACATTGTTGACTCTTAGCGTTTTAAATAACTTAGAAGGAAAAACTTGAAAAGAATAGGATAATTTATTTGTTTGTGAAAATTAAATATTCCTATATTTACGCACTTCAAAATTTTGCACGAGGTTATTAAGTACTAAATAAAATAATAATACATATATAATATGCTACGAAAATTACTATCTACAATTTGTGTCTTTGCTGCATCGGCTAGCTTGGTGCTTGCACAAAACGAATCTGCTGTAAAGGTTAAGTTAACCGATAAGTCCAACCATGAAATAATTCCTTTTGCGAATGTGGTTGTAGAAATGGGTGGTATGCAGGTTGGTGTTGGTACTACCAATATAGACGGAGAAGCTACCATCAAGCCATTAAACGCTGGTAAGTATAATGTAAAAACAACTTTTGTTGGATATCAAACTGTAGAAATTACTGGAGTGAATGTAGCTGTTGGTAAAACAGTATACCTTAATATAGAGATGACATCAAGTATCCAACAATTAGGACCAGTTGAGATTGTTGAATATGCTGAACCCTTAATTGATCCAGATACAAAATCAGGTGGTACTGTAACTCGTGAGGAATATCAGAACATGGCTACTAAGAATATTAATTCTGTTGCTTCAACTACCGCAGGGGTTTATCAAGCTGATGAAGGTAGTGGATTGAATATTCGAGGTTCGAGGGGAAATGGTACAGCCTATTATGTGGATGGCCAAAGAGTAATAGGAAGTTCTAGTGTACCTCAAGGCGCTATTGAGCAGGTGACTACAATTGTTGGTGGTACTCCGGCAGAATATGGCGATGAAACAGGAGGGATAGTATCGATTACAACGCGTGGTCCTGCTAGTACCTATAATACAAGTGTTGAACTTATTACATCAGGACTTGGGGAAAAGAAAGGTTTGGATGCTTATGGTTATAATTCTATTGGATTCAATGTTGGCGGGCCTATTTTGACTAAGAAGGATTCGGTGAGTAAAAAATCTGTTTTAGGTTTCTTTGTTTCGGGGCAAGCTGTTTCTGAAAAAGATTCTGATCCTTCGGCAATAGGGTTTTACAAAGTGAATGATGATAAATTAGCTGAACTCGAAAAGAACCCGTTAAGAAGATCTGCTGCAGGTGGGTTTATACTTAATTCGGAGTTTATTACAGCAAATGATTTAGAGAAAATAAAGGCAAGAACAAATGTTGCATCCAAAACCTTAGATCTACAAGGGAAACTTCAATATCAACCAACGGCCAATATGAGTATTACTCTTGGAGGTTCTGTTGATTACAACAAAAGACATGATTTTGTATATGAGTATGCTTTATTCAATCCAAGTAATAACCCTCAAAGTATTTCGAATACATGGAGAACCTATGCTAAGTTAACCCAAAAATTTAATTCGGCAAATTCAAAAGAGGAAGAAAAATCAGCTTCAATCATTAAGAACGCTTATTTTTCTTTACAAGTGAATTATACAAAAACAAATTCGAAAACCCAAGACGATAGCCATAAAGACAATATCTTTGATTATGGATACATTGGAAAATTTGTTCAAACAAAACAAAAAGGATATGCTTTCAAAAACGAAACACCAATCTATATTAGAGACGCAAATGGAAATATAAAATTAGATACAATTACAGGTTTGGTGATGTATGGTTATAATGATGTGAATTTATCTTTCACTCCTTCAGATGTAAATGCTACGGGTGCTGCTTACACTTCGGAATACTATGCCAACACAGACCCTACTCAGATATTCAATTTGATTGATGTGCAAGGGGGGTTAGGTCTTATGAATGGCGACAGACCAACTAACGTTTATTCATTATGGTACAATACAGGTCGACAATACAATGGATATGGATACAATAATAGTTCTAAATTTAGTGTTGATGCAACCTTTTCGGCAGATATTAAAAAACATGCAATACAAGTTGGTTTTTCATATGAACAACGAACAGAAAGAGCATATAGTTTGAGCCCAATTGGCTTATGGACATTGATGCGTCAATTAGCTAACTATCATCTTAAAAACATTGACTTTAGTTCAGCGACTCTAAATCCTGAGTTGTCAACTCCTGGGCTTCCTTTTTATGATTATAACAGACTTAATGATGGAACTCAAAAACAATTCGATAGAAGTTTAAGACAATCGTTGGGATTAGATCCTAACGGACTTGACTATATTGATATAGATTCTTATGACCCTTCGACTTTCAATATTAATATGTTCAGTGCAGACGACTTGTTGAATAATGGAGGTGCATATGTTAGTTATTATGGATATGACCACACTGGAAAAAAGTTAACTGGGAAACCAAGTTTGGATGATTTCTTTACTGCGAAAGACGAAAATGGAAACTACTTACGTCAAATTGGGGCATTTCAACCAATATATATTGCTGGATATATTAGAGATCGCTTCGACTTTAAAGATTTGAAATTTAATATTGGGCTTCGAATCGATCGTTTTGATGCAAATCAGAAGGTATTGAAGGACAAGTATCTCTTGTATGAAGCAAAAACAGCTGGTGAGGTTTCAACCATTGGAGGAAACAATGTTTCACATCCTTCAAACATAGGCGATAACTATGTTGTGTATGTTGACAACAAAGATAACCCAACAAGGGTAGTTGGATACAGAGATGGTGATACTTGGTACAATGCTCAAGGGACGAATGTGACCGACCCATCCTCTTTAGCTGGAGGAAACACAGTGGATGGAGCAATAAATCCCTATTTGGTTGACCCAGCTTCTGCAAAGAAAAAGCTTATTTCCACTTCTGTTTTTCAAGATTATAAGCCACAAATTAATTATTCTCCTCGTATTGCGTTCTCTTTCCCTATATCTGATGTGGCGAGTTTCAATGCTCATTATGAGATATTAACTCAACGCCCACCTGAATTTAATAGATTAGACCCGAATTCTTATTTGCAAATGGAGAATCTAAGCGGGGGATTCATTAGTAACCCCGACTTGAAATCAGAATCTACGACTAATTATGAGTTAGGATTTTCTCAAGTGCTAACAGAGAAAAAGAATTCTGTACTTACAATTTCAGCCTTTTACCATCAATTGAAAAATCAGGTTCAAACCGTTCAGGTGTATCAAGCATATCCTGCTACTTACAATTCTTTCAGTAACATCGATTTTGGAACTGTAAAGGGGTTATCTCTATCATATGACTTAAGAAGAATGGCGGCTGGTGTTTCCTTAACCGCAAGTTATACCTTGCAATTTGCCGATGGTACAGGTTCGAGTACTTCAGATGGAGTTAATTTAGCGGCTTCTGGAGAACCTAATTTAAGAACAATTCACCCTTTAAATTTCGATCAACGTCACACCATCGTGATGAATGTTGACTACCGCTTCGGATCTGGCAAAGACTATAAAGGACCGGTTTGGAACAGAAAAAAGGGAGATACAGAGAAAGCGATAAAAGTGCTAGAAAACGTAGGAGCTAACGTGGTTTTAAGAGCTGGTTCTGGTACACCTTACAGTAAACAAGCAAATGTTACTCAAGATGGAGCAATTGGTGTAGCTGATAGAAGAATGCTTTCAGGTGATGTGAATGGTTCTAGTTTACCTTGGAATTTCAAAATCGACTTAAGAGTCGATAAAAGTATCGAACTGAAATGGGGAGGTAAAAAAGAGGGAGAAGAAAAGAAGAAAGCTGATTTAAAAGTTTATGTTGAGATTTTAAATATTTTAAATACGAAAAATATTCTTTCAGTTTATAAAGCTACAGGAAATCCTGATGATGATGGTTATTTAGCTTCCGCGAATGGCCAAGCTTCATTATCCGCAAGAAATGATGTTCAGGCATTTACTGATATGTATAATACAAAAATTAATAACCCTAGCAATTATAGTCGTCCTCGTACTATTCACTTAGGACTTTCTTTAGATTTCTAGAAAAAATAAAAGATAAAAACTAATACATCCCCTATAACGATAAAAAAATAAAAAAATGAAAAAGAATTGTATTAAATTAATCGTTTCAACCGCATTCATCACATTTTCATTTAGTGTAAATGCAAGAGAAAACATTGGAAGTCCTGGTGGTGCAAATGCTCCAACGAATAATAACCAAAATCGTTCAGTTAATTCTCAGTGTGTTAATGCAACTGCTCAGATTGACTTAGACATTAACAATGTTAGGGCTAAAATATTGAATGGCGGTGATATGTGGTGGGATATTTTTGGATCCACCAATGCAAGATATCAGGTTCCAAAACCTGCAAGCAGTTCTACAATCGGGCCAAGTTCTCAATTCGCTAGCTCTGTTTGGGTAGGAGGATATGATGCAGGAGGGCAACTAAAGGTGGCTGCCCAAACCTATCGCCAGTCAGGAAATGACTATTGGCCAGGACCTTTGAGACCTGATGCTACCACAGATGCCTCAAGATGTTTGGCGTGGGATAAGTTCTGGAAAATAAACAGAGCGGATGTACAGGCTCATTACAATTGGGTTGCGAATGGTATGTCAGGTGCCGATCCAATAACAGTATCCCCAACTTTGCCTGATGCTGTTGATCAGTTAACCAATTGGCCAGCTTTTGGCCCTGAAGGACAACCTTTGGCTCCATTCTATGATTATAATGGAGATGGTCAATATGATTTTTCAGCTGGAGATGTTCCTGATTTTGATGTTACTGGTAAGAAGGGGTGTGCAGCTCAATTATTCGGTGACCAAAATATTTTTTGGGTTTTTAATGACAAGGGTAATATCCATACGGAGACAGGGGGTGAAGCGATAGGGCTTGAAATTCAAGCCCAGGCGTTTGCTTTCCAAACAAATGACGAATTGAACAATGCAACATTTATTAAGTACAAAATAATAAATAAGTCTTCTTTCAGATTGGATAGTACATTCTTTGGATTGTGGGATGATGCCGACTTAGGTTTCGCTTTTGATGACTATGTTGGTTGTGATGTTGGACTCGGATTTGGTATTTTGTATAATGGAAAGGCGATTGATGGTAGTGGACAAACTACTTCTTATGGTGCTAATCCTCCCGCAGTAGGGGTTGATTTTTTTGAAGGTCCATTTAGGGATCCTAATGGACTAGATGATTCTGCGTCTACAGTACCAGCAAGTTTCTTATACTATGGTGATGGAGTCGTTGATAATGAACGTCTGGGAATGTGCAAGTTTTTGTACTTCAATAATAATTGGGATCCGAACGGTAACCCACAAGCTACGGACGATTATTATCAATATTTGACTTCCACTTGGAAGGATGCGCAGCATGTTACATATGGTGGAGATGGAAGATCAGGTTCAGTATTTTGTGATTATATGTTCCCTGGAATGTCTGACCCTTCAGGTTTTGGAACAGCAGGAGTTCCTCAAGCTCCTTGGGATGAAACATCCTCGCATAATGTGCCTGATGATAGGCGTTTTGTGGAAAGTTCAGGGCCATTTACTTTACAGCCAGGTGCTGTGAATTACATTACTATCGGTGTGCCATGGGCTAGAGCTACTCAAGGAGGAAATCTAGCTTCTGTTGCACTTTTAAAAGGTGCTGATATCAAAGCTCAGGATTTATTTAATAACTGTTTCTCGACATTAAATGGTCCAACAGCTCCTAATTTATACATTCAGGAATTGGACAAAGAATTAATTCTCACTTGGTCGAATCCTAAGGGGTCTAATAACAATTTTAAGGACACTTCAATATTTCATGATGAGAATTATCATAACGAAAGTTATCGTGAGGATTATAATAAATCATCAGGAGGAGACTCATTATACCGCTTTCAAGGTTATATCGTGTATCAATTAAAAGACGGTACGGTAGGTGCTACTGATTTATACAATGTAGATAAATCACGTGTTGTTTTTCAATGCGATAAAAAAGATGGTATCAAACAAATTGTTAACTATACCAATGATGTAGCTCTATCTTCCCTAGTACCTCAGGAGATGGTGAATGGTACTGATAATGGTATTGTACATTCTGTTGCTGTAAAAGAGGATAAATTTGCAAATGGAGATAATCATTTGATTAACCATAAAACATACTACTATGCAATCGTGGCTTATGGTTACAGTCCAACGCAAAATCCTATTAACTTGAATACGCTCACAGATTATAAACCTTTCATTGCCGGTAACTATCATTCCGATGCTACTTTCTATCATACAGCAATACCTCACAATCCATCAGCTGAATCGGGAGGGACAGTGGCTCAATCAACCTATGGAGAAGGGCCAAAAATTACTCGTTTAGAAGGACAAGGAAATGGTGGCAGGATATTAGAACTTACGTCATCTTCTATTGATGAAATAATGAGTGCTTCCAATGGATATCGCACCCTTCATCCAACTTACGAAAATTCTTATGGTCCGGTGAAAGTGCAAGTAATTGATCCTTTGAATGTGCCAGAAAACAATGAATTTAAATTGTATGTTGAGACGGATCCCTCGGCAAATAGAATGGTAATTGATACCAACTCTCGTTGGACTTTGAAGAATATTACAACAGGAGAATCTGTTGCATCTGAAACTTCAATACGTTTGCCTAATGAGCAAATCATTAATGGACAAAAAACCGGTTCAGTTGATGTGATACCTCGATGGGGGATTTCGGTGAGTGTTGTTATAGCTTACGACCCAAGTAATTCGAAATCCACTGATAATGGCTTCATGGAAGCCACCATGACTTTTGCTGACCCAACTAATCAATGGTTGTCAGGAATGCCTGATGGCGAAGGCGAAGATCAAACCAATTGGATTAGATCAGGAACTTATGTGAATAAAGCGGATGGTTCATATAGTGATTATCTCGGTATTGACGATGGGCAGGTTTATGAGAAATTAGTTGGAGGCACTTGGTCGCCTTACCGTCTCTGTGGATTTACCCTTCCTGGTGCAACCGCGACTTATCGAGGTGGTCCAGCTTGGTACAGCACCACAGCTATGGCATTGAATAAATTGAAAAATCTTGCTAGTGTGGATGTGATAATTACTTCCGATAAGAGTAAATGGTCTAGATGCCCAGTTTTGGAAATGGGAGAAGATGCAACCTTATCAATTGGTGGGGCCAAAAAGATGGCATTACGCGCCTCTTTATCTGTTGATAAAAACGGTTTGAATTCTACTCAATCAGGTTATAATGCTTCAGAAGGCGATTTAAATGGAACAACTGGTATGGGGTGGTTTCCTGGTTACGCTATCAATTTGGAAACAGGTGAACGGTTGAATATGGCATTCGGGGAAGATTCTTGGTTAGTGAATGACAATGGAGCTGATATGAAGTGGAACCCAACAAATATGGGTCTTAATTACAATTATTCTGCAGGTGTTATCACTCCCATTTTTGGAGGCAAACATTATATTTATGTTTTTGGGCACAATGGTGACAATAATTTTTCGAATGATGCGAATTTTGGAAATGGTCCGAAAAACGTTCCTCGTTATGATGGTGGTAAATTTATTCATGATTTATTGAAATTGGCAAATGTATCTACTCAGACGGATCTTTATGCTCGTCAAGTTTACGAAGATGCAATGTGGGTGAATATTCCAATCTTGGCTCGTGGTCATTCATTGTTCGAAACAGATGTTAAAGTGAGATTGAGGGTTAGCAAATCATACCAACAGGGTTTCAGTGGTACAGGTTATTCTTCTTTTGCTACAATTGATACATCTGCAAATCCTTTAAATCATGATTTGCCATTGTATGGCTTTAATACAAATGATATTGGAACCAAAACAGCTAATGCTGACGCTGCAGTAAAAGCTTTAGATTTAATTAGTATTGTGCCTAATCCTTATTATGCATACTCTGGATACGAAATGAAAACAGGCGACAATATTGTGAAGATTACAAATCTTCCTGAGAATTGTACTGTAACTATCTATACCTTGAATGGTGCATTGGTTAGAACATTTAAGGTTGATCAACCAGCTACTGCGAAAAACACTATGGGAATTGCTGTTACATCAGTTGATTGGGACCTGAAGAATCAAATGCGAATTCCTGTAGCAAGTGGATTGTATCTTGTTCATATAGATGTTCCAAACGTTGGTGAAAAAACGTTGAAATGGTTTGGAGTGATGAGACCAGTTGATTTGGATGCTTATTAATTGATAGATAATAAAGATTTTAAAAAAATAGATATGAAACACTGTTATAAATATTTAGTGCCATTTGCCTTTGTTGGTTTGATTTCTTTGCCAATAGGTAATTTGATGGCGGGTAATCCTGATCGTGTTGGTCAAGAAGGGGCAACAGAACTTTTGATTAACCCTTGGGCAAGAAGTTCTGGTTGGGCTGGTTCTAATGTTTCGGGGGCAAGGGGTTTAGAATCCATGTTCACCAATGTAGCTGGAACAGCATTTACAAAGAAAACAGAATTGCTGTTCGCTCACACTCAATGGTTAAAAGGCTCAGATATTAATATTAACTCATTTGGACTTACACAACATGTAGGTGAAACTGGAGCTGTTGGTCTTTCAATCATGTCGTTAAAATTTGGAGATATTCCTATCACTACTTCAGATATACCTGAAGAAATTAACGGAACTTTTTCTCCGCAATTTATCAATATTTCTTTGTCGTATGCAAAGGGGTTTTCGGATAATATCTATGGTGGATTAGCCGTGAAGGTGATTACAGAAAAAATCGCTAACCTTAGTACTAGAGGAGTTGCTATTGATGCAGGTATTCAATACGTAACTGGTAAAGAACGCCAATTACATTTTGGAATAGCGCTTAAGAATGTAGGGCCTAGAATGAAATATTCTGGTAACGGAGTGTCTTTTAAAACTCCTGTGCCTGCAAGTACTTCTACTCAAACCATGACTGTTGATCAACGTACTGCTCAATTTGAGTTGCCTTCATTACTTAGCATTGGTGCTGGATACGATTTCTATTTATTGAAAGATACAGCTGCCATAAAAACTCACCGTGTTACTGTGATGGGTACTTTTACTTCGAATTCATTCGAAAAAGATCAGTTCCTTTTAGGATTGGAGTATGGTTGGAAAAATATGTTGATGTTACGTGCAGGATATGCTTATGAGAAGGGCATTACCAAAGTTGATTCACGTACGTCAGTATTTACTGGTCCAAGTGCTGGTTTTACCATTGAAATGCCTTTCGGAAAGAATAAATCTACCTTCGGCATTGATTACTCGTATAGAGCAACCAACCCATTTAATGGTACCCATTCGATTGGTGCAAGAATAAATTTATAATACATTTTAACAGTTTTATATGGAAAGAGAGAGTCCTGTAGCAATACAGGATTCTCTTTATCTTTTATAACCAATCATATAATATTTACAAATGGCTCAAATATCTTATTTTACTGAAGAAGGACTTAAAAAATTGCAAAACGAATTGCATCAGTTGAAGGCACATGAACGTCCTTCTATTTCAAAACAAATTGCCGAAGCAAGAGATAAAGGTGATTTGTCAGAAAATGCAGAGTATGATGCCGCTAAGGAAGCTCAAGGTTTGTTGGAAATGAGAATTTCAAAATTAGAAGCTGTACTTACCAACGCGCGACTGATTGACGAGTCGACTTTGGACTTGTCAAAAGTGTTGATACTTTCGAAAGTAAAGATTAAAAATTCGGCTAATGGAGCTACCATGACATATACCTTGGTTGCCGAGAATGAGGCAGATTTTAAAGCTGGAAAGATTTCTGTCGACTCACCAATTGGCAAAGGTTTATTGGGAAAAAAGAAAGGAGAAATAGCCGATATTCAAGTTCCTTCTGGAATAATGAAATTCGAAATTATAGAAATTTCGCGTTAAGATGGCAAGCATTTTTTCGAAGATAGTAGCTGGCGAAATTCCATGCCACAAAATAGCAGAGAATAATGATTTCCTTGCTTTTTTGGACGTCTTTCCACTTGTTCACGGACATGTGTTGATAATACCGAAAACTGAAACCGATTATATCTTCGATATTAATGATGATGATTTGGCTAGAATGATTGTGTTTTCGAAAATTGTTGCAAAGGCAATTAAATCGGCTGTGCCTTGCAAAAGGATTGGTATAGCTGTAATTGGGCTTGAGGTGCCTCACGCTCACATTCACCTCGTTCCCTTGAATTCGGTGAACGACATTAATTTTACACAATTAAAACTAAAACCTTCAAACGAACAATTGACGGAAATGGCGGTTCTTATCCGTTCGAAATTAGCTTAAGCTTTTTATTAATTTAATGATTATGTGCCCTCTTTGATAAATTCAGTGCACTTAAGTTAAGTTGTTAAATTTTTTTCTTCGGATTATCGGCCAAAAATGCTTTCCAGCCTGAATATGATTTGGAGGTTGTTTCTGGTGTTCGTTGAAAATAATGACATACTGCAGCAGCCAATCCATCTGTAGCATCCAAAAATTCAGGAGTTTCTTTGAAATTCAATAAGGATTTCAGCATTGATGCTACTTGTTCCTTTGAAGCATTTCCGTTTCCTGTGATTGATTGTTTTATTTTTTTTGGCGAATATTCTTGAATAGGGATGTCTCGCGATAAAGCAGCAGCTATAGCCACACCTTGCGCTCGACCTAGTTTCAGCATCGATTGTACGTTTTTTCCAAAAAAAGGAGCTTCTATAGATAGCTCATCAGGTTTATATTCGTCAATCAACTGCACAGTGCGGTCGAATATTTTCTTTAATTTCAAAGGGTGGTTTTCAATTTTTTCAAGTCGCAATACACCCATCATGATCAACTCCAATTTGTTCCCTTTGATGTGAATCAATCCATAACCTAAAATATTTGTTCCAGGGTCGATGCCAAGAATTATTTTATCTGTAGTCATTCAAATTATTGATGTCTCTTTTTTTACTATCATTGTTTCGATTATGATAGTTAATTCTCAGAAACGTTTTCACAAAGGTATAAGTCTTTTGATAAAGATAACCGTTTTTGTGTTTTCATTTTGTTTCATCGGTTACAAAATTAATTCGGCTAGTGACACTATCAATTTTTCGCAAGCCTTTGAGCACACCTCCATTTCATGCCTTGTGCTTGCATCTGTGTTAATGTTTGTCAATTGGGCATTAGAGGCAATTAAATGGAAATTGCTGATTTCGAAATTCGAACAGATTAGTTTATCAAAATCAATGATTTCCGTTTTATCAGGTATCACGATAGGTATTTTTACACCAAATAGGTTAGGTGAGTTTGCAGGACGAATTTTTTGTTTGGAGAAAGCCGATAAACTAAAAGCAACTATTTCAAGTGCTATAGGGAGTTCATTTCAATTGTTTCTAACAGTGTTGGCAGGCATTTCTGGATATTATGTCCTTGAGATGATTTATGAAGATTATTTTCAAATAACAACTTTTATTTCAACCTCATCAGTTGTAATTATTTTTTCTCTGACTCTGCTTTCATTATCTTTTCTTGCGTTTGTCTACCTCAACAGAAACAAAAGATTTTTGAAATACAAAGAATACATAGAAGTGATATCACAATTTTCGCTTGCTCAATTGCTTTTTGTTTTCCTTTTGTCATTTCTCAGATATTCTGTTTTTTCGTTTCAGTATTATCTCATGCTCAAGTATGTTGGCATGAATGCAGCTGCCCCAATTTTCTTTTCATTAATAGCACTCACCTTGTTAGTCACCTCAGTTATTCCTACCTTCGCACTATCCGAAATTTTAGTGCGTAGTGCCGCAGCTGTTTATTTTTTTGGACCAATTTTTCCCAATTCAGCTGCAATACTTATGGCTTCATTACTTTTATGGTTTGTAAATCTTGCCATACCTGCAATGTTTGGTACCGTTTTTATTTGGAAATTAAAGTTTTTTAAAGAGTAAATTAGTGGTTATAGTTCTCGAAATACTTGTGGTCATTGCTTTATTGTCAGCAGTTCTTTATTCTGTCATTATCTTGTTATGCGGCTATGGTTGGTATAAAATTGGTTCCAAAACTTTAAGTGCAGGGAAGCGAGCAACCATTGTAAGCGTTATTGTTGCAGCAAGAAATGAAAGTGAAAATATAATGCAAATTCTCACCACACTAGTTTCACAAAATTATCCAAAACAAAAATTCGAAATCATTTTAATTGACGATCATTCCACCGATGACACATTATCTAAAGCTCACAAATTCTGTATTCAACATCCTCATCAGGTTCGTGTAATTATTCAAACTCTTAAATTACACCATCATGGTAAGAAGGCTGCTATCACGCAAGGTGTCTGTTTGGCAAATGGCGAACTCATTATTACAACTGATGCCGATTGTACTATGGGCCAAGATTGGATTGCAAGCATTGTTGATTTTTTTGAATTTTCATCTGCCAAGATGATTGTTGCACCAGTTTGCTTTCATAACGAGCGTTCATTTTTTAATAAAATGCAGCAACTCGAATTCTTAGCTTTGATGGCGACAACTGGAGGTTCGCTCTATTTCAATAAAGCGATAATGTGCAATGGCGCCAATTTAGCATACACAAAAAATGTATTTCTTGAACAAAAAGGTTTCGAAGGGGCTTCCAATTCAGCAAGTGGCGATGATGTGTTACTTATGTATAAGATTAAAAAAGCGTACCCAAAAGAAGTCTTATTTTTGAAAAACAAAAAGGTAATTGTTTATACAGAAGCCAAACGCACACTATCAGCTTTCATGAATCAACGTAAACGATGGGCTTCCAAAAAATTTATTGAATTTAATTCTGACACAAAAACGGTGTCACTCATCGTTTATTTTTTCAATTTATTTCTATTCTTGATTGCCGTCACCTCCATTTTTCAATCTCAACTTAGTATATTCTCTATTCCTTTAATAACTTTTTTGATAACTCTGTTTTTAATTAAATCATTTGTTGACTTTTTACTACTATTTTTATCTGCCTCTTTTTTTAATGGCAAAAACTTACTCATATTCTTTTTACCAGAGCAGGTATTATACATAATCTACGTTGTAATATCTGGTGTGGCAGCGCTTGGTAGAAAATATGAATGGAAAGGAAGAATAATAAATGAAAAAGGATAAATCTTCGCATTCAGTTACACGCATAACATGGCAACGATTCAGGAAAAATCGTTTATCTATGTCAGGATTGATTTTAATTTTATTTTTCATTGTTCTTGCTATACTTGGTTATCTGATTACACCTGATAGTACCCCAAATGCGAATCAACAACTACTCGAAATATCGAAAAAGCCTCCCGGTTTCGAAGTGCAGATACTCATGCTCAAAAAGAACGAAACAACACACCACGTTAACCCTTTATCAAAAATGTTGTTTGGCGAAATAAGCGATTATCAATCTATTCCCATCATATCCTATCGTTTCGAAGAAGCGAACATCTTCTATAAAGAATTTTCAGGGGAAAACAAACATATCGATTTTGAAAAAAAAATTTGTATTGCCGATGTGATTTTTACTCTCAACGAAAGTGCGAAAGACAAAATTCAAGTAAAAAATAACGAAATTACATTTTACGAGTTGGAAAAAGAACAACCGATTACAAAAACTATTGCGGAACTTCAAAACGAAATTGCTAATCACAACATTATAAGAAGGAAATTTTGGCTCGGTACCGATCCGTCTGGACGTGACCTCCTCAGTCGATTAATCCTAGGTACACGTGTTTCTTTTGCGGTTGGTTTTATTTCCGTGTTTATTTCTCTCTTTATCGGGTTAATTATGGGAGCAATTGCAGGGTATTATCGGGGTAAATTAGATAATGCGATTATTTGGATCATCAATGTTGTTTGGTCAATTCCCACCTTGTTACTGGTTATCGCAATTACTTTGGCATTAGGAAAAGGATTCTGGCAAGTTTTTGTGGCTGTTGGATTAACAATGTGGGTGGATGTCGCACGAGTAATTCGAGGTCAAGTGATTAGTATTCGTGAAAAAGATTTTGTGGAAGCTGCACGAGCACTAGGATTCTCCGATTTTAGAATTATTTTCCGTCAAATATTACCGAATGTCATGGGGCCAGTCATTGTAATTTCGGCAGCAAATTTTGCTTCCGCTATTTTAATAGAAGCTGGGTTGAGTTTCCTAGGTATAGGAGCACAACCTCCTACAGCCTCATGGGGCGAAATGATTAATTCTCATCGTGAATTTATCATGGGGCAATCCCCTTATTTAGCCGTATTGCCAGGAGTCGCAATCATGTTAATAGTACTTTCATTTGTATTGTTGGGTGATGGTTTGCGTGATGCTCTCGATACAAAGATGAAAGAACAGTCAGTAATTTAATCAGGTTTTTTGTTTCGGTTCATCGTAAATCAATTTTACTATTTTTGTACCCAATTTAAAGCAAAGTAAATGACTATACACAGAGAAGGTTACCCATCTATCATTATAACAATTCTTTTTTCAGCCTTATTAAACTTCATAACTCATTTTTTTTTCGCTCAATACCCTATCGTTCTTTGGTTAGGGTATGCTTTGTCTGCATTCTTACTTATCATCATCTTACAATTTTTCCGTAGTCCTAAAAGAACAGTTGTTATAAACGCAAACAATATTATTGCGCCTGCCGATGGCAAAGTCGTGGTTATTGAACAAGTGATGGAGAATGAGTATTTCAATGATAAACGCTTACAGATCTCCATATTTATGTCACCTCTGAATGTTCATATTAATCGCTTTCCAATAAGTGGGATTGTGAAATATGTAAAATATCATCCAGGATTGTATCTTGTGGCTTGGCATCCAAAATCTTCAACAGAAAACGAAAGAACCACTTTAGTGGTAAAGCACGCCAATGGACAAGAGGTGTTGTTTCGCCAAATTGCAGGAGCCATGGCGAGGAGAATTGTGTATTATCCAACTCCGGAAGATATAGCTTTGCAAGGCAATGAATTTGGTTTCATCAAGTTTGGTTCAAGAGTGGATTTACTATTACCCCCTTCAGTAAAAGTGAAAGTAAGTCTTCAGGAAAAGGTTAGAGGCGCTGAAACAGTAATAGCCACTTTTGAGTAAGTTATTAACGATTGTTAACAGAAATCGTAGTGCCTTATCACAATTTTGGTATCTTTGTTGCGATCATAAAACACTAATTAATTAAACTCAATTTAAAATGAAAAAATTATTTTTATTACTCGCGTTCACAGGGATTGTTGGAGCAGCGTCAGCAAACACTTTATTATCATTGTCAAAAACTACAGTTATAGTTCTTGGTGATGACAAAAAAGGCAATGACAAGAAGAAAGACGAAAAGTCGTGTAACCACGAAGGTAAATCTTGTTGCAAAAAAGGAGAAGGAAAATCGTGTAACCATGATGGGAAATCAGAAGCGAAATCAGATTCGAAGGCTACTGAAAGTAAAACTGGTGCAGAAACTCCTGCTAAGAAGTAATTTTAGCAATTTGTTTTGTAAAAACCCCATCTTTTTCAATAAGGTGGGGTTTTTCTTTGATTTCAATTACATGTAAAGGGATTAAAATATAATTTTAGTATTCAACACTCTACCTCAAAAATCAATCAAAGATTTATTTCGTATCCTTTGTCAATTCAATTCCCTTTTCTGTCAACTTTATGAGCCGTTCGCGATAAAGCGCGCCTATTGCTTTTTTAAAGGCCTTTTTGCTTATATGTAATTTTGCTTTTATTTCTTCTGGAGTTGAGTTATCGCCAAGCGATAAAAGACCATCTCCTTCCTTCATTATTTTTAAAATATTCCATTTCACTTCATCTACTAGTTCGAATCCGCTTTTTTGAAGTCTTAAATCAATTTTATTGTCTTCGCGTATTCTATTGACAAAACCTTTTACCTTGTCACCAATCCGAATGGTTTCAAAAATTTCATTTTTGTAAATCAATCCACTGTAATGGTTATTAATAATTGCATTGAAACCTAAAGGGGTTTCTGAGTATATCAATAAATCAACTTTATCTCCTTCCCTTATGGTTAGGTCATTGCCTTCAATAAACTTATTAAGTCTTGCTGAAGCAGCTAATCGGTTTGTTTTTTCATCAACATATACATAAACCACATAACTACTTCCGGGATCCATTTTTATTTGTTGTTCACGGAAAGGAACCATTAAGTCCTTGTCCATACCCCAATCTAAAAAAGACCCGATTGAATTAGTTTGCTTCACTTCTAAAAAAGCAAAAGTGTTGGCGGTAGCAAAAGGAACTACTGTTGTAGCAATCAAACGATCATCCGAATCTCTAAAGATAAAAACATTCAATAAGTCACCAATTCGGGTACCAAAAGGTATCCACTTGGTGGGCATCAAAATTTCTATATCGTCTGCACGTAAGTAAATACCAAATTCTAATTGTTTTACAACTTCTAACTCATTATATTCTCCTATATTTATCATATTGATTGTTAATTTACCGTACTATTGAAATTTTTTTTTGCTTTCGTCATTCTTCTGTATGCTTTGTAGAACTGAAGTAACAATCGATAAGATAAGACTATAGAGCAATGCCCACCAAAAGCCGTCAACCTTGAACCCTTCAACTAATTTGGCTGTGATCAATATAATTATAGCATTAATTACTAATAAGAATAAGCCGAGAGAGAAAATGGTAACAGGAATTGTTAAGACTATCATGATTGGTTTGATGACATTGTTTAGGAACGATAGCACTGCTGCTACAATTAATGCAGTGAGGAAACTATTGTTGGCAATTTGTACACCAGGTAAAACGTAAGATGTAATAAGAACGGCAAGGGTTGAAATTATTATTTGAATTATGAAATTCATAAGAAATTGTTTTTTTGCTCCACAAAGGTAAAATTAAATGGTGACGAAGCTTGAAATTGCTTTAGCGCACTTTTGTCCATCGATTGCTGCGGATACAATTCCTCCTGCATAACCAGCCCCTTCTCCACAAGGATATAATCCTCGAATCTGAGGGTGCTGCATAGTCTCTCGATCCCGAGGGATACGAATTGGTGACGATGTCCGTGATTCAACACCAACAATTACTGCATCATTAGTAAAGTAACCGTTCATCTTTTTTCCGAATTCCTTGAACCCAATTTGCAATCTTTTTCCAATTGATTCAGGAAGCAAGGAGTGAAGAGGTGCTGATTTTACACCTGGTTGATAAGATGTAAGAGGGAGCGATGCGGACAGTCTATTGTTTACAAAATCAACTAATCGTTGTGCTGGGGCTGTTTGAGTCTGACCTCCACTTTCCCAAGCCATCTTTTCTAAAGCCTGTTGATACCTTAAACCTGCTAATTCACCGTGTTGTTTATATCCTAATAAGTCGTCATTCTCCGTTGTTACTACTATTCCTGAATTAGCAAACGGGTTGTTACGTTTTGATGGTGACCATCCATTAGTAACTATCTCCTCAGGCTGAGTTGCGCATGGAGCGATAATTCCTCCGGGACACATGCAAAAAGAATAAACACCTCTTCCCATGACTTGTTGAACTAAACTATACGAAGCAGCTGGCAAATTAATCCGTCTGTTCTTTACTTCGTTCATTGAACAATGGTATTGTAAACTATCTATGATTTCTTGAGGATGCTCTACTCGAACGCCCATTGCGAAGGTTTTCCCTTCAATTAAAATGTTTTTTGAATGGAGAAGTTCAAAAATGTCTCTAGCACTGTGACCAGTGGCGAGTATCAATGAATTAGCAATGAATTCTAATTTTTTGTTATTAATTAAATCTTCACACACGACTCCTTGTACCGAGTTGTTCTTAATTAATATATCTATTACATGCGTGTTGAAATGAACTTCACCTCCATTATTGAGAATGGTATTTCTTATTTCTTCAATTATTTTCGGAAGTTTATTGGTACCTATATGTGGATGGGCTTCTACCAGTATGTTTTCATCAGCACCATGTGCAACAAATGTTTCAAGTATACTGGTAATATCTCCTCGTTTGGTTGATCGCGTGTATAATTTCCCATCAGAATAAGTGCCTGCTCCTCCTTCTCCAAAGCAATAGTTAGAATGAGGATTAACAATATGTTCTTTATTGATTGCCGCCAAATCTCGTCTTCTGCTTTTGACATCCTTTCCTCTTTCAATTACAATTGGTTTTCTTCCATTTTGAATCAATTGCAAAGCTGCAAATAAACCCGCAGGACCGGAACCAACCACTATAACTGGAGGAGAATTTGTAACATCAGGATAGTTCTGTTTGTATGAAACAGATTGAAGAGGTTGCTCATTAATGTATACTTTCAGCTTTAAATTTATTTTTACATGTCTTCTACGTGCATCTATTGAACGTTTCAATACTTTGATAAACGTAATATTGTTAGGAGTAGAATTCAATTGCTGAGCAGCAATTTTTTTTAGGAAATCTTCATTAGCGGCTTCCTCAGGGGAAACCACTAGGTTAAGTTCTTGTTTCATAAATAACAGGGCACATTTTTACTGTGCAATTTTTTATCCTTCGAAAGTAAGGGATATCAAAAATATTTTCGAATTAAGTTTGTCGACCGAATCAGAATAGATTGTGTTATCTTTAATTAGTAAGTTTTTTGTTCCCATTGTCAATTTACATTCAATTGCAAATTTAAAATACTCGAGAAAGAATTCAGCACCAGCTCCAACTTCATAAGAATAGTCATCTCGTTGGAGTTTTACGATTTGTTCATTAGGGTCACTTCCATTTTTTGTTTTTCGTTTTGAAGCCAGATCAAGACTATAACCTCCTCCTGCAAGGACATATGCTGCAAAGTTCTTAACACGTGCAGAACGAAGTTTTAAATCTAAAGGGAAATTGATGAAAGTGGACTCAATGCTTTTGGTGCGAACCAAAGTATCGTGACCTTCGAAGTAATATTCTAAATTCCTTTCAGCGAACGATAAATTTGGAACAAATCGAAGGGTTACATAACGATGAAGTCGAAGCTCAGATACAATGCCTAAGTTGAAACCTAACTTTGGTTTCGACTCAATAGTTTTTATGGAATCAAATCGTTCCAAATGATTCGAAGGTTGAACCATAAAATTAGTTCTATTGATTCCAAGTGTGAAACCAAAGTTCAACCGTTGACTATAGTAGTTAGGTAAGTTGCCTCTTTCTTTTGCGCCTTCTTGAGAATGCAAATCGAAGGCAAAAAACAAAAGCACAACTGATAAAATAATATGTACGAAGTGACGTTTCAAAATATTTGGTTTCCTTTTACAAACGCAAAGTTCGTTAATTTATTGTTTCTTTTTGCAAAAATAGATAGAAGCAATGCCAAAGGTTAGTGATATTGCTTTTGACTCAATAAAACCAGCATTGTTGAGTACTGATAAGAAATCATCTCCATCTGGAAAAGCATTTACAGATTCTGGTAAATAGGTGTATGCAGAATTATCTTTCGAGAACATCTTTCCAATAGAAGGTGTAATGAACTTGAAATAGAAATTGTAAATTTGTTTAATTGGAAATGCGCGTGGTTTCGAGAATTCAAGAATAGCAACCACCCCTCCTGGTTTCAATACTCTATAAATATCATTTATTCCTTTTTCTAGATTTTCAAAATTTCGAACGCCAAAGCCAACAGTAATTGCATCAAAACTCTTGTCGGAGAATGGAAGGCTCTCCGAATCGCCTGATTTTAATTCAATTTTGTCTTGCAAACCAAGTTTGATAATTTTCTCTTTACCTAGCTTGAGCATTCCTTCTGAAATGTCAACACCTACCACTTTATTTGGGTTAAGTTTCATCGCTTCTATTGCAAAATCTCCTGTGCCAGTTGCTATGTCGAGTATGGAACTTGGTTTGTTTTCTCTCAAAAGATTAACGGCCTTTCTCCTCCAGCTCTTATGAATACCCATTGAGAGCAATTGGTTTAGAAAATCATATTTAGGCGCAATAGCATCAAACATGATGGCTACTTGTTCTTTCTTACTCTTATTGGTATCCTTGTATGGCGTTACGGTTGACAAATCGTGGTGTTTAGTGAATGATTAAGGTATTCCGAAAATTATAATTTTAATGCAATGGCTTCATCGAGCAATTGTTTTTTGTCAATTGGTACGACTCCTATTTTTTCGCAAACCAATCCACCAGCCAAATTTGCAAGTGTTGCTGTAAGCACAGGTGAAAGTTTCAATGCAAGACACATAGCCGCAATACTTACTACTGTATCACCTGCACCCGAAACATCGGATATGTTGCGGATATGGGCGGGTATCAGTGCTTTTGATTTATTGTTATGTATGTAAATTCCTTTTTCGGAAAGTGTGATTAATGCCGAATCTATGTTCTGTTTTTTAATAAATCCAGCCACGACTTTACCAAGTTCTTTGCTATTGTTATGGTTAAAATCGAGTTTGATTCCTTCTTTCAGTTCTTTCAAATTAGGCTTAAATAAACTAACTCCCGTGTAGGACATAAAATTTTTCTTCTTTGGGTCTACAACAGTTGGGATGTTCTTTTGTTTTGCAAAACTCACGATGGTTTTAATCAACAAGGGACTCAAGCAGCCTTTATCATAATCTTCGAAGATGATAACATCAATTTTTTTCTGGTTGATTATTCTTTTAATTACAAATGTTAACGTGTCAGCTTCTTTATTGTTGATGGGCGTTTCCACCTCTTCATCAATTCGGAGCATTTGATGATTGTTGCCTATTACTCGTGTTTTTATGGTGGTGATTCGTTCTTTGCTTTTTAAAATTCCTTCAGTATTCAGTTTGATTTTTCTCAATAAATCGATGAATACTTTGCTTCCTTCATCATCACCAATAACCGAACACAAAATAGGATTGCCTCCCATTGCTTTCACATTCAAAGCCACATTGGCAGCTCCTCCAAGTCGATTCTCCTTTGTGTTGACAGATACGATGGGTACTGGTGCTTCGGGCGAAATTCGTGATACATTCCCCCACATGTATGCATCAATCATTACATCTCCAATGATGAGTACATTGAGCTTGTTAAATGCTTCAAACGTTTCTTTGATGGTCATTTACTTCAATTTTAATAAAGCTTCTTTAACTCTTTTTACGGCCTCAACTAACTTCACTTCGGAGGTAGCGTATGAAAATCGGATGCAATTATCATCACCAAACGCATCGCCTGAAACGAGCGCCACATTGCCCACTTCGAGCAAATACATCGACAAATCGTTTGAGTTTCGGATGCTGTATTTTTCAAAACCTTTGCCAAAGTACGACTCGATATTGATAAAAATATAGAACGCTCCTTGCGGTATATTTGTTTTTATTCCGGGTATTTCACTTAGTTGGGCAAGTACCAAATCTCTGCGTTTTCTGAATTCTTTGCACATCTCAACGGTAACTTCAGGGCTTGCTTTCATGGCAGCTAATGCGGCCATTTGCGAAATGGATGAGGTGCCTGAGGTAAATTGTCCTTGCATTTTTTCGCAAGCATCGGATATCCATTTTGGAGCGCCAATGAACCCAATTCTCCAGCCGGTCATGGCGAATCCTTTGGAAACGCCATTTACAGTAATCACTCGGTCGTACACAAAATCGAATTGTGCCAAGCTTTCGTGCTTGCCACCGAAATTGATGTGTTCGTAAATTTCATCAGAAATGACGTATAAATCGGGGAACGAAACGATGACTTCTGCTAGTGCTTTTAACTCTTCTTTTGTATACACCGACCCTGAAGGATTACAAGGGGTGCTGAATACAAGCATTTTGGTTTTTGGTGTGATGGCTTTGCGAAGTTGTTCGGCAGAGATTTTAAAATTCGTGTCGATGTTGGTAGGCAAAGTTACAGGTATGCCTTCGGCCAATTTGATGGTTTCGATATAGCTCACCCAATAAGGTATTGGCACAATTACTTCTTCACCTGGATTAACCAAACTTAGAATTACGTTGGCAATTGATTGTTTTGCTCCGGTTGATACTACTACTTGGTCGGCAGTGTAGGTAAGGCCATTGTCGCGTTTAAATTTTTCGGAAATGGCTTTTCTTAACTCTAAATATCCTGCTACTGGTGTATAGTGTGTATAGTTTTCGTCAATGGCTTTTTTGGCTGCTTCTTTCACAAAATCGGGTGTATCGAAGTCGGGTTCGCCAATGCTAAGGTTGATGATGTCTTTACCGGCTGCTTGCAATTCCCGGCTTTTTTTGGTCATTGCTAAGGTTTGTGATTCGGCAAGATTTACTATTCTATCGGATAATTTACTCATATCAATTATTTTGAAAGGCACAAAACTAACAAAATTGTCCGTTATGCAGGGTCAAAAATCGATTGTAGCGCAATTCCTAACAAAAATCATTTTTTTAGCCTTGGTTTGCTTTGTTCGCGTTGAATTTTTAAAAACTTGCAAAACTTGAGTAAAATGAAGGTAAAACTCAGTTTTGAGGATGTTAACTTCGTTAGCATTGGGGTTAAGTTCGTTAGCATTGGGGTTAAGTTTGTTAGCATTGGGGTTAAGTTCGTTAGCATTGGGGTTAAGTTTGTTAGCATTGGGGTTAAGTTTGTTAGCATTGGGGTTAAGTTTGTTAGCATTGAGGTTAAGTTTGTTAGCATTGAGGTTAAGTTTGTTAGCATTGGTGAAGATAGGCTGAGGTGAAATGCAAACGCATGAATACGAATGGTATAAAGAACATACTTTTTTGTACCCAAATCTTGGTTATTTTGATTTGATAGATAAATCATACGACTTTGACAGTAGATATTAGAGATTATATATATATTTGCGCTGTCGAGGGATTTTTCACGGTATCTCATGTTCCTCTTCTGTATGAATACGTTAAAACCGAGACCACTTGTTTGGAGGAGGTTTTTGACCTAAAAAATTTGAATTTTTTATTGAGCAATTAAAAATTATAAAACAATAAACCACTTTTACTCAAACTTATGTTATTTCAATACAAAACGAAAACGCTAGGAGCGGTAACCAAGTTTATCCTCATTGGCGAACTGATTGAAAAAGAGCAACCTAAAACGATGCTCGAAGATATTGCCGAACATTTGCATGCTGGTAATTTGAAGGTTTTGCTCGACTTAAAAGACCTGAAATACATTAATAGTAGCGGACTTACGGTGTTGATTCAGGTGCTTACAAAAGTGACGGTGGCTCACGGAAAACTTGCGGTATGCAATGTGAATGAGCGAAACAAGGAGCTGTTGCACATCACTAAACTTTCGAAAAAATTTCATGTGTGCGCTAACGAACTTGAGGCGCTTACGTTTTTGAATAAATAATTTTTCCTTATTTTTGGTTTTCGAACCAAATGAAATCCTGCCTTTATGAAAGGGCGGGATTTTTTTTTCGACTTTTTTTCACCTTCACCCAACCATTTTTTACTTTTTTTGCTCTAATAAGGAATAGTAAATACTCAACATAAAATCTACTTATGATAAAAGCTATAGCGATTGACATGAATGCCGAGCAATTGGAGTCGTTGAAGCTTTTATGCGCTGAATCGAAGCAAATAAAGCTGATGAGGGCTTATACCGATTATTTCAAGGCGAGGAAATACGTGCGCAAATTTCCGGTCGACATTGTTTTTGTTGACATGGCCATGTGCCTCAGCGAGGGCAAAAAGCTTTTGAATAGTGATGCTCAGAAGCTTTCGTTTGTTTTTACTTCCAACAGCACACAGCATGCCGCAACTGCTTTCGAACTGAATGCTGTTGATTTTTTGGTTCATCCCATTGCTCCAAAACGCTTTCAACAGGCTGAAGATAAGGCCACGCTGCACTTAACCGCTACGTTTAATGCCGATTTTGCTAAGGATGAGTTGCTTTATTTCAGGGTAGAAGGTAGTTTGCGAAAGGTACACCCTAGCGAAGTGCTGTATGTTCAGGCTTTGGGCGATTATGTGATTGTTCACATCAAAAACAGAACGAAATTTATTTCGAAAGCCACTATGAAATGGATGGCTGAGAAACTCAACCCCAAAGAGTTTATTAGGATTAATAGGTGTTTTATTATTTCTATTAAAGAAATGGATGCGGTGAAAAATTCGAAAGTGTACATAGGCGATGTGGAATTGCCTATTGGCGAGACGTACAGAGTGGCTTTCGCAGAGTTTTTGAAAAAGCTTAATTTTAAAGACCAATTGTAAGTGAGTAAACTTGCTGAAAAATTAAATACTGATTACGTCATCAAACCCGACATTGGTTTTTTGAATATTTTGATTAAAAACGGGTTCTTAGAATTAAGTTCGAAAGAAGATAGAACCTTGAAAAGACGCACGTTTAAGATGGATTTGAATTCGCGAAAGCTGATATATGTGGAACCCGACATGATTACGTTGATGAATGGCGTTAGGTTTCAAGACCGCAGACAGGAGTTGACCGAAACAGAATTGCGCATACTCATTCTTTATTTCAAATTAGAGACATGGGATTTCGCTCGTTTCAGATTGAACAAAATTTATAACTTTAGCCGAACGGAGCAAGTGTTGAATGAAATGCGAGAGGAATTGACTACCACCAAAAATGAAAATACCATGAATAGAATTAATCGGATTTTCGAAAAATTGAATAGCGTAAAAATCTAATCCCCTCCTCTAAAAAAAATATTTTTTAATTATTCCTTCATTTAGTCATTCCTTTAAATGCCTCTGTTTATAATTGTTTTAGGAGAATTTGTTTTTAGAAAATAAGTTCCAGCAGGAAGTTTGGAAACGTCAATAGTGTTGCCGTTTGTTTTTCCTTCTATAACCACTCTTCCATTTACATCCAAAATCTTGTAGTTCGTAGCTCGTAGTTCGTAGCTCGTATATATAAAATCATTTGTAGGATTAGGATAGATTGTAATAGTATTCGCTAGTTCTTGATTAATTCCAACAGCTGCGCCAGTAGTTACTGTGCG
>CAIWDF010000157.1 GCA_903911435.1 uncultured Bacteroidota bacterium | reverse complement strand
TTTCCCCTTCACGCCTTTATATAAAAAATCAGCGTGGGTTATTTCACCTTATCCGTCATAGAGGTACTGGTATACCCACGAACGAAACAAGAGAAAGCCCACGCTTTGCGTGAGCGTTTCGCTTAATCATCGTTCGTTTTAAAAAATTACCAGTTTTCTATGACGAGATTTTACTTAACGCAAATTCTTATATGTCTTGTTTAATTATTAATTCAAATTATTTCTATTTTTTATTTCTTCGCCAAAAGTAGCACATTTTAACTCCATTCAAAATTATTTTTTTATTTAACTAACTCCCAAATAAAAATCCTGCAAAGTTTCACCTTCGCAGGATTTTTATCTATTCGTACATTCGTGCAATTCGTATTTCGTAAAGCATCAAATCACAACCACCGCCTCCATTGCCAGCGTCAATACATTATCCTTACCACCATTAATATGCACCATCACCTCCAAATCCTTAAACCCAGTCTTTTTCAGCGTCACCATCACATTTCCTCCCCATATCTCATCTATCACTATCATACCCATTGCATCCGACTCACCCGTTTTCTTACTATTACTAAAACTAGCCAGCGCACCCTCCAACGGTTTCCCATCCAACTTATTTTTCACAGTCAAATGAATATGAGTATGCCTCACAGCTATCGGCACTATTTCTGCCACCAACACCAACGAATCATAAAACTTAGGTTGAGTTTTTCTAACCTTTTTACAAGCCTTTACCAATTTCTTCAACTTTTTCATGCTCACCGCCAACGATTTCTTAAAAGCAGTCTTCGCCTCAGGTTGCGCCTCATGTGCAGCATCACTGCTCCCTTGCGCATTCGTAAAATCATCAATCAATTGCTTCATAGTCGTCAAATCAGTCGCACTCACATGGTCAGCATTCAGCAACCCACTATTACCATCCAAAACCCCATACACCTCATTCAACAGCGTACCACACTCACTATCCGATAAATGATAATCCGATTCATTATCATGCAACTGTCCCGCAAGCACAGGTAGGCTATCATCCCAATCCTCCTTCGCATACCCGCAAATTGCAGCAGCTTCCTCTATAGCCGCCTTCTTTTTATCCGCCTTATCCTGCGAAAAACCACTATTATTCACCATCGTTTCCGAAGCTTTCTTTTTCGTGTCCTTCACCGCTGCGTCAAAATTCGTTTTCGAATCAATAATCAGTTGCACACCTGCATAAGCAGTAGCATTTTTGTTCATAAAAGTTGATGTACCTTCCAAGGTCGTCAACTTGGCTTGTTCTGTGTTTGTCATTGTTTTATTATATATTAGTTATTATTATGAAATTTCCATTCCTTCGCTCACCAATCTTCTAACACCCCATCCAATTTCCTCCAATCCCTTTTAATATTTTGCCTATCTCTGGTGATATTTTCACTATCTCTCTTAATATTTTGCCAGTCTCCAGTCGTATTTTCCCTATCTCTTTCAATATTTTCACAGTCTCTTGTCATATTTTCCCTATCTCTTCCAATATTCTCTCAGTCTCTTCTCATATTTTCCCTATCCCTTCCAATATTTTCTCAGTCTCTTCTCATATTTTCTCACTCTCTTCTTATATTTTCCCTATCTCTTTCAATATTTTCTCAGCCTCTTGTCATATTTTCTCTATCTCTTCTCGTATTTTCACTATCTCTTCCAATATTTTCACTATCTCTTAAAGTATTTTCCCTATCTCTTGTCATATTTTCCCTATCACATTGCCAGATTGCAAAAAAACATCACTTTTTTAAGCCCAAAACGCAGAAAATCCAATTTTCAATACCCAAATCACTTCCCAACCCCTCAACCTTAAACCTTCCACCTTCTTGTCTTTCTTGCAAAAAAAGCAAATGACCTAAATCACCTTTATTACTCCTATCACCTAATTCCCTCCCCAACTTCCCAACATTCACCTTTCCAACTTAAAATTTTCTAAATCACATCACCCCCCCCAAAAACCGTTGACCTATCCATTCCAAACGATTTAATTCTCTTCAATAATATGGCAATTCGACTTGCATCCAAACAATAACAAGCCTTCCAATCATTTTCACCACCATTTCAAAAAACCAAAAATCGAAATCACACCACGAAATACGCAAACATTTCAACTTATTTCTATGACTTTAATTACCCCCAAACCTGATTTCTGTCAGTTTTCTCATTTGTGCCTCCCCTCATATCTCATATCTCATATCTCAATACTCATATCTCAAATCTACCCTCCAACATTTTTATACTATTATTATAGCATACCGTGTATATTTGTCAAAATTTATAAATTTCTGTCATGAGCAACGACTTAAGCGAACAAGAATTACTACGAAGACAAAAACTAAACGAGATTAACAAAATGGGCATCGACCCATATCCAGCCGAATTGTACACCATTAACAGCAATTCGAAATACATCCTCCAAAATTTTGTGCCCGAAAAGGCCGAAGAGTTCAAAAACATTAGCATTGCAGGCCGCATCATGAGCATCCGCGATATGGGTAAGGCTTGTTTCGTGAGTTTGCAAGATGCTGCAGGCCGAATTCAGATTTATATCAAACGCGATGACCTGTGCACGGGTGATGACAAGTCTACGTTCGATGCATTGTTCAAAAAACATACTGATATTGGCGATATTGTGGGCATCACGGGCTTTGTGTTCATCACCAAAGTGGGCGAAATTTCTATACATGCCCTTAGTTTCCGCATGCTTAGCAAAGCTTTGCGTCCTTTGCCCATTGTGAAGATTGACGAACACGGTGTGGCGCATGACGAGGTGACCGACCCGGAGTTTCGCTACCGCCAGCGCTACGTTGACCTGATTATCAACCCTCATGTGAAAGATACTTTTGTGAAGCGAACAAAAATGGTAAACACCATTCGCGATTTTTACAACACCAAAGGCTATCTCGAGGTGGATACACCTGTGCTTCAGGCCATTCCGGGAGGAGCCACAGCACGTCCGTTCACCACTCACCACAATACATTGAACATTCCCATGTATCTTCGTATTGCCAACGAGCTTTATCTCAAAAGGCTCATCGTTGGCGGGTTCGATGGGGTGTACGAATTCTCGCGCAACTTCCGAAACGAAGGAATGGACCGCACTCACAATCCCGAATTTACGGTGATGGAGCTATACGTAGCCTATAAAGACTACAATTGGATGATGGACATCACCGAAGAGCTCATCGAAAAAATTGCCATCGAACTAAATGCCACCACACAGGTGCAAGCAGGCGACAAGGTGATTGATTTCAAACGACCTTTCAAACGTGTCACCATGTATCAGTCCATTCTCGACTTTACTGGCATCGACATTAGCGAGATGAACGAAAACCAACTGCGCGAAACCTGCAAAACACTCAACATACCGGTGGATAACACCATGGGCAAAGGAAAACTAATTGACGAAATATTCGGAGCAAAGTGCGAAGGCAACTACATTCAGCCCACTTTCATCACCGATTATCCTGTCGAGATGAGTCCTCTCACCAAAAAGCACCGCAGCAAACCAGGCTTGGTAGAAAGGTTCGAACTAATGGTCAATGGTAAAGAATTGGCCAATGCTTATTCCGAGCTCAACGACCCATTGGAGCAACGCGAACGATTTATGGAACAAGTAAAACTCATGGAACGCGGTGATGATGAAGCAATGTTCATCGATTACGATTTTCTTCGTGCACTCGAGTACGGTATGCCGCCCACATCGGGCATTGGCATTGGCATCGACCGCTTAGCAATGATCATGACCAACTCTCATTCCATACAAGACGTATTGTTTTTCCCACAAATGCGTCCCGAAGAAATAAAAAAGATAGCTGTTGCTCTTAAACCCGAAGAAACACAAGTACTCGAGGAAATAAAACGAACAGTGCCATCAACAGTAAATAGCATAAGTCAAAATTTAGGCGAAAGTTTTTCGAAATCAAAAACACAAAAGATATTGGCTTACTTAACCGAGCACGATTTTATAAAACGCGAAGGGCCCGAATTCTTTTACAACGAAAAATAAATTCGACATATCACCACATTTTTAATTTCAGAGGATAAATGAAAAAAATAGCAGTAATAGGAGGAGGAAGTTGGGCAACAGCGCTTGTGAAAATGTTGTGCAACAATGTTTCGGAAGTACATTGGTGGATACGTCATCAAGAAACCGTGGAGTACATCCGAAAATACAAACACAATCCCAACTATTTAACTTCAGTTGAATTTGATACTCAGAAATTAAATCTCAATTATAATTTAAAACAAGTAATACAAGCTGCAGATGTGCTCATCATGGCAGTGCCATCGGCATTTTTAAAAGATGCTCTTAGCGGAATCACTATTGATGATTTTAAAAACAAACAAGTATTCTCCGCCATCAAAGGCATTGTTCCTGAGAAGAATTTAATCGTTGGCGAATTTTTCAATACCGAATATCAACTGCCAATGGAAAACATAGGAGTGATTACCGGTCCGTGCCATGCCGAAGAAGTAGCCATGGAAAAACTTTCCTATCTTACCATAGCTTCGCAAAGCATCGAGAATGCAAGCTTTGTAGCTTCACAATTAAATTGCAGATACATCAACACCACCGTTTCTGACGATATCTATGGCACCGAATACTCAGCAGTTTTGAAAAATGTTTTTGCAATAGCAAGTGGTATTTGTCATGGTTTAGGTTATGGCGATAATTTTCAAGCAGTACTTATATCGAATGGCATACAAGAGATAAAACGATTTGTAGATACGGTACACCCCATCACTCGCGACATCAACAGTTCAGCCTATCTTGGCGATTTATTAGTAACCGCTTATTCTCAATTCAGCCGCAACCGTACATTTGGTGGAATGATTGGCAAAGGCTATTCAGTAAAATCAGCACAACTCGAAATGAATATGATTGCCGAAGGATACTATGGCACTAAGTGCGTTCACGAGTTGAATAAACACTATCAAGTGGACATGCCAATCACCACAGCGGTGTATCATATCCTTTACGAGAAAATTTCACCGCTCATCGAGATGAAACTTCTTACCGATAAATTGTCTTAAGAATTATTTTTGGAAAGTTAGTAGCAACCGACTAGCACTTTCAACCTACTCATCAGGTTTAGTAAAAAACAAAAACCTTATTTCTTTTCAGCCGAAACTGGAGTGTTCTTCATTTCGGGCTTCGATAAGCCATTGTATTTAAGCAAAGCTTGAATGTTGTTCACTTCAGCTTTTAGGTCCTCAATATTTTTGTTTTGCGCATCTATTATTTTTTGTTGAGCTTTCAATGCCTCCACTAGCACGGGCGTCAATCTCGAGTAATCCACCGACTTGTAACCTTTTGCATCCGTAAATACCATTTGCGGGAATATCATTTCAATATCCTGCGCAATAAAACCAATTTGAGAAGCATTAGTGAATCCTTTCTCCGGAAACTCATCCACGCGCCAATTGTAAGTTACTCCTTGTAGTTTCAAAACATCATTCAACGCATTCGATAATGGAAGTATGTTCTTCTTAAATCTTCTATCCGAAGAACAAGTAATGGCTTGTCCACCCATTACAGTGCCCGAAGCAGCAATGTTTCCGTTCACTTTCAAATTTCCACATATCTCCAAACGTTCAGCAGGCAAAGAAGTTCCAATTCCAACATTCACGGTCGCAAGTGCACCATTCACACCGTTGATAGAACCAAGAACCAATGCATTGCTTGCATTCACTGTCGCGTTCGCACCTATTGCTATTGCATTAGTTAACTGAGTGACCACGTTTTGTCCAGCATTATATCCCAAAAACACATTATAACTTCCCGATACATTTGAGTTTGCAGGCACAATCGAATTGTATCCTGCCAAAGTTCCAATGGCTGTATTATATCCACCAGTTGTATTTGCCAAAAGAGCCTGATATCCATTTGCAGTATTCTGAACACCAGTTGTATTAGCCACCAATGCTTGCGCACCCGAAGCGGTATTGTACATTCCCGAGACATTTGCGTTAAGTGTATTATACCCCAAACCTGTATTACCAGCTGATGCTGCTCCTGTATTATTATAGAGTGAGTTAAATCCTAAGGCAGTATTAAAATTTCCTGCGGTATTGTTCAACAAAGTCCCAACCCCCACCGCTGTATTGATGCTTCCTGTTGTATTACTCGAAAGTGCATTTGCACCAATTGCTGTGTTCACTTGGCCTGTAGTGTTTTTGTTCAAAGCACTATTACCTATTGCCGAGTTGTTGAAACCAGTTGTATTCGAACCCAACGCACGTTCGCCCACCGCAGCATTGTTATATCCCGTAGTGTTCGAATACATTGCCGAATCGCCCACTGCTGTGTTTTTATATCCTGCAGTATTTTTGTTTAACGCCACATTTCCATTCGCAGTATTATTATATCCGGTTGAGTTGGTAAATAGTGAAGCAAAGCCAGAAGCAACATTGTTGGAACCACTAGAATTAGTATACATAGCCGAATCACCAACTGCAGTATTTCTTCCGCCTGTGGAATTCGTGTAAAGCGAATTAGTACCAATTGCGGTGTTGCTATAACCGGTTGTGTTTGTAAACATGGAAAACGAACCATAAGAAGAGTTGTTCGAACCATTATTTCCAAACAACGCAAAACTTCCACTTGCAGTATTGTATCCTCCAGTTGAATTTGCTGAAAGTGCGTTCGAACCACTTACTGTATTGTTACCTCCAGTTGTATTGTTCTGAAGTGAATTAGCTCCAGCAGCTGTATTCCCACTTCCTGTTGTGTTTTTCAGCATTGATTTGTTACCAAAAGCTGAATTGGAATTGCCTGTTAAGGTAGCACTCGCTAAAGAATTATTTCCAATGTTTGTATTAATATCAGCGGCCAAACCAATACGTCCTCCCATATGGCCATTAATTTTGAAAACCAATGCAACACTATCAGTAGTCCCCACAAAGTTTGTTCCTGCCACAGTTGCAGAATTCCCTAGCAAGTCCCAACCTGTTGCTGCACTCGGATTAGCACTCACAGGACGCCATCCTCCAAAAACATAAACGAATTCCATGGTCTTTCCTGATGGGATATTGGTTGTAGGTGTTGTTGAAGTGAAAGGTAACGTTTGCGCATCTGCATTGGTTATCCATAAATATTGTCCTTCAATGGCGGCAGCACCATATGTCAAATTACCATTTGCAACAGCACTCAGATTGTCAGTAATTCTAATTTGAGAAGCTGCTAATGCACCAGTTGTAAAGGCAGCAGTATTAGCCGCAATACTTATTGTAGATGCAGCATACGCTCTGTCAGTAAGTACCGACCCTCCCGACACATGCAGTTTTTGTGCAGGTGCCGATACACCCACTCCAACGTTTACTGCATCAACTCCTGTCCCTCCTAGCACCATGGTATTGCTTGAACCAACTAATGCGTTCTTACCGATTGCAATCGCATTGTCCAATTGAGTCGCACTTGATGGTCCTGCTTGAAAACCAACGAATACGTTGTTAGTGCCTGTAGAGTTTGCGTTGGCAGCAGTTGCGGTTACTCCAGCTTTGTAACCAACTGCTGTGTTACCAGTTCCTGTGGTGTTGCCAGTTAATGAAAGATCGCCAATGGAAGTATTGCTACTACCAGTGGTTGCAGCTATCAAAGCACTATTGCCAAAAGCAGCGTTTCCAAAGCCTGTTGTATTTGCAGTAAGAGCTTTCCATCCAAATGCGGCATTTTGATAACCTGTTGTATTAACAAGCAAAGTAGAAAAGCCCAAAGCTGTGTTTCCATCATTACTCCCTGCATTCAAGTAATCTATGTACCCCGATTTTAGTCCGTTTACTTTAAACATTAAAGGTTGACCATCTGTTGTTCCAAGAAAATTAGTAGCTACTGAAGTACCTGCATTTCCTGTTATCGACCAGCCATTTGTTGTAGCTCCAATGTAATTCCATGTAGGAACTAATGTTAAACTTGTGTTATAATAAAACCCTTCTACACCATCAGTTTGATAAACAACCAAACCTTGAGCAATAGCTGGTAAAGGATTCATCGCTGTTTTTTGTACGAGGGTTACTCGTGGTATGAGTAATCCTGTTTTTGTTGCTAAAGCGGATACATCTATATCGAGCATTGCCGATAGATTAGGAGCAGCACCCGTGGTATTAATACCAACATTTTGCGCCTTTGAATAGCCGACAAGAAATACGAATAAAAATAAGATAGAGTAGTTTTTCATCATGAGTAAAATTATCTTGCAATGATTATTTTTCGGTTATAAAACGTGGCGTTGCTTTCTGCATTGAAAATATAAACACCATTAGATAAATCATTAATTGGTAACGAAACCATTTGTTCTCCTTTCCCAGCCACATATTGTCCTGTCAATATCCTTTTTCCTTGAACATCATAAAGCGAATATGTAACAGTTGCATCATTTTCAAATTGAGATAAAACATTTAATACATTGTAGTAATAGAATGCAGATAGGTTATTTGAAGCTAGTTCAGCAGAGCAAGATTGGTTAACGATAATAGCGCTCACATCCGAGCTACCATCGTTATTATTAGTTTTCAACCGATAGTAAACAGAAGAATTTGAAGTCTCAGAGTATACGTAGTTATAGTTTGTGGTTGAGTTGGTGTTTGATGGTTGTGCAATGTAAATGGTTGACCAAATATTCATGTCAAGACTTTTTTGTAATTCCATATTCCACACATTGATTTCACTAGCATTAGTCCATTTTACGTGTGTTTGGTTACTTTCACAGTAAGCGCTAAAACTAACTAATTCTATCGGAAGAGGTGCCGAAGTTGCTGAAAGTATATATGGAGAGCTAGTACTAATACCATATGGAACAACAGTGATACCAGTAGAATTGCCAATCGTGCCTGCACCGGTAACACCAACACCAGTTCCTGTTGGAGTCATCCAATCAGAGTTAGAAACATTCCACTCTTGACCACTAAAAGGACCAACAGCGTATGCTGTTGTGTTTTCAACCCCTCGATAATAAAGATTAGTTGTAGCTGTTACATTACTAGCAGTCATTATTTGCCAATTTCTGTCAATTGCAGAATTCGTTGCGTTTGCACCTGCAAGCCCAACCATGTTAGTTACAGTATTGGCCCAAGCTAAATTCGCAGCATTGGTTGCCCAAGTGGATACGGTGACAGCCGAAGCGTTATTCACCACTCCAACAGGAGTTTTGTTGAAATATACAGGGATATAGTCAGTAGTACTAAATCCAAAAGGAAATACATAAGAAGTAGCAACAGCAACATTACTAGTCATCCAACGAACGTAATTACCTTCACTTTCCGAAATAATATGGCCACTGTTTCGTATTATCGCCAGGTTTGAACCATTGTTAACAACGAGATAAATAGGTGAAGCAAAAGTTCCATTGTTTAATTTTACTACAGCACCATTTAGCACCAATGCATTGTTTTGCGCTGTGCTGGAAAGAAATCCTCCGATTGACAAACAGAAGATTAAAGAAGTTTTAAACAATTTCTTGTAAGTTTTAAACACCCTTTTGCTTTTTTGATGAGGGTAAATATAGTTTAAAAAGTTCAGCTGACCAAATATTTTAGCTTAGTAATGCATTGATGATGTTTGACATACTATAAATTAACAGAAAAAAGCATCATTAAGAAATGATTATTGTGGGAGAATTCGATTCCCCTAATTCCAATTTTCTAAGCTAGTGAAAGATACTAAAAAATTAAAAGAAGTAAATATTGTGACTAGATAAAATGTTCACGTTTCAAACCTAGCCATTCCAAGGCGGAGCCACTTAATAACAAATCTTTAGTGCGCGTATCATAAGGCATCGATTTGATTAATGAACCAGGTTCATTCTCGCCTAAGGGGAAAGGATAATCGCTGCCCATAGCAACACGTTCAGCACCAAACATTTTTACAATGTAATCGAGCATCAGTGGGTCGTGGACTAGACTATCAATCCAAAATTTCCCAATGTAGTCGCGAGGATTTTTATTATTATGAATGGCGACCAAATCTGGTCGACAATGATAGCCATGTTCTATACGTCCTATGGTAGAAGGAAAACTTCCTCCTCCATGAGCAAACGCCACTTTTAGTTTTGGTAGCTTCTCAAATACTCCTCCAAATATTAATGAACAAATGGCTCTTGATGTTTCAGCTGGCATACCAACCAGCCAGGGTAGCCAATATCTTTGAATATGTTCTTCTCCCATCATTTGCCATGGATGTACAAAAATGGCTGATCCTAATTTTTGTGCAGCTTCGAAGATTGGGAGCAAGGCTGGCGAACCTAAATTCCAATCGTTCACCACATGTGAACCAATTTGAACTCCTCTTAATCCTATTTTCATACATCGTTCGAGTTCTTTCACTGCGAGTTCTGGTGCTTGCATTGGAATGGTTCCAAGTCCCACAAATCGTTTTGGGTGACGTTTTACAATCTCTGCAATATGGTCGTTTAGAAACATTGACATTTCTAGACAATCCTTTGGCTTGGCCCAGTAATTAAACATGACAGGGACCGTTGATAGAACTTGAACGTGAACGTGATGATGATCGCATTCTTCCATCCTCTTTTCCGCATCCCAACAATTACTTTCTATTTCCCTGAACACATGGCCATCGTCTTTTAACATCTTCGCACAGCATGGAAGATGGTGTTCTAGTTTAATAAACCCTCCGTAACCGAATTTACTCCTCCAATCAGGAATGTTCTCTGGAAGAATATGAGTGTGGATATCGATGGTTAAGTTCTCTTTCATTTCTTATGTAAAAAATCAAAAACAATTTTCTCTGCTTCTTCTAAAGCATGTTCAAGTGTATCGTTAAGAATAATTTTATCAAACAAATTTGCCTTTATTATTTCTTGTTCTGCCTTACCTATTCTGCGAGCTATGCTCTCTGCTGTTTCGGTTTCTCTCGATTTTAATCTTTGTTCCAAATGATCAACAGAAGGGGGCATTACAAAAATTGCAAGTGCGTTATCTCCAAATTGCATGCGAAGATTGAGCCCACCCATTACGTCCATATCAAAAATAATGTGTTTCCCCTTTTTCCAGATTCGTTCTATTTCTGATTTTAAAGTACCATAGAAATTATCTTTATATACTTCTTCGTATTCTGCAAATTCCTTATTGGCAATTTTCTGTTTAAACTCCTCAATGGAAATAAAATAATAGTCAACTCCATTTGTCTCACCCTTACGCATAGGCCTACTACACGCTGATACTGAAAATTCTAATTCAGGAAAAGCGGATAGTAAATGTTTTACTATTGTTGTTTTACCTGCTCCTGATGGTGCTGAAAATATGATCACTTTTCCCTTCACTCTTTATTAATTCCTTTTGTTAGTAGCATCTCGTTCGCACCTTCATTAGTTGAAACGATGACTATAACACATTTAAAAGTTGTTCCTTAATTTTTTCTAATTCATCCTTCATTTGAACAACTAATTTCTGAATAGATGAATCATTTGCTTTCGACCCAATGGTATTTATTTCTCTACCTATCTCTTGAGCTATAAAGCCCATTTTGCGTCCACTTCCAAGTTCTTTCATGGTAGCAGTAAAATAATCGAGATGGGTTTTTAGTCTTAGTTTTTCTTCGGTAATATCAAGTTTCTCGATGTAATATATCAACTCTTGTTCAAAACGATTTTCATCTATTTTGTCTTTTTCGATGAGTTCTGCAATGTTGTTTTTTATTCGTTGACGAATGTTCTCCACTCGTGCATCATCCAATGAAATCACATCGGTGAGTAGTTTGACAATGAACCCAATTCGCATTTCAAATTCATTCGAAAGTGTTTTCCCTTCATCAGTTCTGAATTTCTGAAACGCTTCAATTGCTTTATCCACCGTTTCTTTCACCAGCTTCCATTCATCAAGGTTTAGTTCCACCAATTCTCGCTCAGCTTTCAACACATCTGGCATTTGCATAGTTAGTTTAAACAAATCACTTTCTGATTCATGAAGCTCTTCTGCCAAGGCCTTCAATTCAGTATAATATGCTTTCGCAAGGGTTTTATTGATGGCAATAGGAAGAGCTTCTTGCAGTGCTTCGGTGTATATCGAAATATCAACTTTCCCTCTTTCAATTTGTTTGGCTATCTCCCCTCTGAGTTCAAGTTCCTTTTCTTTGTATATATAAGGCATTCGGAGGTTCAAATCCAATTGCTTACTATTTAATGAACGTATCTCAACGGTTATCTTCTTTCCCGAAAATTCATCAGAGGCTTTTCCAAAACCCGTCATCGATTTAATCATACACTTTTTGAGAATTAGTCATTATTAAAAAAAACAAATATACAGTTTTCTCAATATGAGGAAAGAGTTGATTTTGCTAAGGTTGTTTATTTCTAGATTTTGCAAAAGGCTGACTAACCAAATAAACACCAAAAACAATGAACACGGCAGCTGTTATTTTTCGTAAGTCGAGCATATCGTTTCTGTAATAATAGATGGCAATAAGGGATGCGAAAAATGGCTGAAGATAAATATAGATACTCACCACAGCAGGGCTCAATGCTCGGAGTGCATAGGTGTTTAATACATATGCAAAGAAGGTGGTACCCAAAACAACAAACAGAATATCGCGCCACACAGGGACAGGAAGTGTAGCCCAACTAATATGTGTAAACTCAGTGAATCCGAAAGGTAGAACATAAATAAAACCGAAAAGAAAAACCCATTTAACAATGGTGAAGGTATTGTATTTTGTCATCAATGGTTTTACAAGTACCACATAGCCTGCCCACGAAATGGAATTAAACAAAATCATTAAATCTCCAGATATGGTTTCCGAACCGAAGGAAAAGTTTTTGTTGTATAGCAGCATGATGCTTGCTCCTGCAACGCCAAATAATATTCCTATCACTTTTCCGATTGATATTTTTTCTTTGAGAACAGTGGCTGCAATGATTAAAACAATAATCGGATTCGAGATCATGATGATGGAAGCATTGATAGGCGTAGTTAAACTCAATCCTTTTAGAAAAAGTAATTGGTTGCATGCTACACCGCACAATGCCAACAAAGCAATTCTTGGCAAATCTTTGCGCTCCATTTTTTCTTTAATGAACAGCGCGCTCACTATCCAAAATAAAACCAAAGCCCCACCCACGCGCATCATCACAAACGCAAACGGTTGAACGTAAGCGGGCATCACTTCTTTGGCAATAGAATAGTTGGCACCATAAATCAGATTAACCAATAGAAGAGCTAAGTGTGCTTGAAGAGATTTGCTCATGTAAATAGTCGCGAAACGATGTTCTTTTATAAAGCAGCCTTTGCAGCTGCTACATTCGATTTCGAATTGCCAATAAATATTTTATCGTCAATGATTATTACAGGTCGTTTCAAGAAGGTGTATTCTTGCAAGATGTAATTTTTATAATCTTCTTCTCCGAGTTGTAATTTGTCGAGACCAAGTGCTCGGTATTTCAAGGCCACCCTGCTAAACAATGCCTCATAGCTTCCCGCCATTTTCTTCATTTCGGCTAGTTGACTAGCGGTCATCTTCTCTGTTTTTATATCCTGAAAAACAAAGTTTTTTTCCTTCAGTCCAAGTTCGGTAATTATTCGCACACAGGTGGAACATGAACTGAGGTAATAGATTTTTTTCATCATTTAAAATTTGGTTTGATTATTTTATTTGCGAAAGCTTAAGCATATTGGTTCTTCCTCTTTCTTTCATTGGCATACTTGCAATGTTAATTACCAAATCATCTTCTTTAACAAGCCCTTTTTCTTTTAGTATTTGTAATGTTTCCGAAATCGTTTGGTCGGTACTCTCGTATTTATCGTAATAAAAACCTTGCACTCCCCATAGAAGATTGAGTGTAGTTAATAAGGAATGATTATCGGTGAAAATAAAGATGCTGGCTTGAGGTCGTTGGCTTGCAAGTTTAAAAGCGGTGTATCCCGAATTAGTCATGGTAACAATTGCTTTTACATCGGCTTGTTTGGCCATTACACAGGCATTGTAACAAATAGAGTCGGCAACAAAGGTTTGATTTTTTAAAAAAGGTTCGTGGCCTTTGTAATAAATTCCTTCTTCCGATTCTACATTGGTAATGATTCGGCTCATGGCTTCAATTACTTTCACTGGATACTTACCTACCGATGTCTCGCCACTAAGCATTACTGCATCGGCACCATCGAGCACTGCATTGGCCACATCGTTCACTTCGGCACGGGTGGGTGCAAAATTGGTAATCATGCTTTCCATCATCTGTGTAGCAATGATGACAGGTGTAGAAGCGATTAAACATTTTTTCACTAACATTTTCTGAACCAAAGGCACTTGTTCCATCGGAAGCTCTACTCCCAAGTCGCCACGTGCCACCATGATGCCATCCGACATATCGATAATATTATCGATGCCTTCCAGCGCTTCTGGTTTTTCTATTTTAGCAATCACTCGTGCTGTTTTATTTTTCTTACGGATGATGGCTTTTAAATCCACAATATCAGTAACCGAACGAACAAAGGATAATCCTATCCATTCCACATTGTGTTCCAAAGCAAAGTCCAAATCATTTAAATCTTTTTCGGTTAAACAAGGAAGCGAAACTTTTGTGTTAGGCAGGTTTACTCCTTTTTTGGATGAAAGTATACCGCCATAAACCACCACCGATTTCACTTCGTCCACGCCATTTGTTTCAATTACTTTCAACAATAGTTTGCCATCGTCTATCAAAATGTTTTCACCTGCTTTTACATCTTTCGGAAACTGAGGATAAGTGATGTATACTTTTTGAGCGGTGCCTATGCATTCTTTGGTGGTAATTATTATTTCGTTGCCTACTATTAATTCTACCCCATTGTTTTCAACCACCCCTATTCTAAGTTTAGGACCTTGCAAATCGGCAAGTATGGCTACATGGGTTCTTAGCTTATGGTTAATGGCTCGTACATTGTTTATTTGTGTCAATACATTGTCGTACGACCCATGCGAAAAGTTAATGCGGCACACATTAACTCCTGCTTTTATCAATTCTTCAATCACCTCAATAGCTGTTGAAGCAGGACCAAGTGTGGCTACTATTTTTGTTCTTTTCATTTATTAAAATATTAAATTTTGTTTCGATTTTAGTTGCGTAGGGTCTATGCGTACTGCCGTGAGCACCACATCTATTTCTTTTATTTTTTTTACTATTTCTTCGGCTTCGTCATCATCCACCTCGCCTCTCACAACAAAAAAATAATTCATTTGTTTTTGCTCGGGTATCAACAGTTCGTTTTCCGAATGATGTTCGTTCGAGTCGATGGTGGCACCAAATAGCGAATTGTTTTTTGAGTCGAGTGTTTTGTTTTCGCTAAAATTGGCGATAACGGAATATTCTAAAAAATCTTCTTCCTTGTCGAATACAAAAAACGAGAAATAAGATGGTGTGGTTTGTTTTTTTCCTTTTATCTCCAGCGATTCGATTTTCTTCAAATCGAGTTCGAGCTTCTTGTTTAGTGCCCAACAAATACGATAATCTTTTTCGTGTGACGAAATGCCAATGAGTAAAAATTCGTAATCGTACGAAACTTCAAGAGTATGTTTAGCCAAAATTTCAGATTTAGTGTCAACAAAAGTACTATTAATTTACTTGTTGGTTGTTACAAACCACAACCCTATGCGTAGGAGTGGTTGCAGTGCATTGTCATCGTAAACCAATTTGCCTCATTGCTATTTTCATGCTTATTGCTTTTCGGCTTATTACTGATGATAGCTATTTTCACACTTCCGTAAAAATAAAACCTTCACTAGTCATGGTTAAATCAATATTCTTAGTTAATTTTCGCCTCCATAAAATTTAGTTTTACATGTATCCATTACATCCATTATTTGCAATCAGTATTTTTCTCATTGCGTTTTCTACGGGCTATGTTATTCAACGCATTGCTAAGCCGGTTGAAACCACTGCAAGGTATCAATCGATTGATGGACTTCGTGGATTTTTGGCATTGTCGGTGTTTATTCATCATGCTAGCATTTGGCATCATTACCTCGCCACCAAAGGAATTTGGATAGCGCCCGAATCGAACCTTTACAATCAATTGGGGCAAACGGGGGTTACTCTTTTTTTTATGATTACGAGTTTTCTTTTTGTGTCGAAACTTTTAAATACCAACGAGGGCGAATTCGATTGGCATTATTTCTTTCGTTCGCGATTGGTACGTCTTGCTCCTATGTATTATTTTTCGGTCATCCTTATCATTCTTATTTGTATGACCATTACCCAATGGACTTTGAATGTTTCGTTCTCCGAATTTTTTAGTTCGGTTTTTAGTTGGGTTATTTTCACAGTGAACAAACAAGATTTGATAAACAATTTTCAGAACACCAATTTTGTGAATGCAGGAGTGGTATGGTCGTTGCCTTGCGAATGGTTGTTTTATTTCACCCTGCCTATCATTGGTTTATTCGTTCTTCGCAAAAAACCTTCCGCATTTTTCATCCTCATCAGTGTGGTGTTTGTGGTTAATTTTTTTAATCAACATTGGTTAACTAGCGATGTGGTTTATTCGTTCGTAGGTGGAGCCATTGCTCCGGTATTAAATAAATATTCCAAGTTTTTTAAACGGTGGAGCACTAGCTTACCTGCTTCCATCATTGTGCTAGTCTGCTTTTTCTCCATTGGTTTGTTTTTTACTACCAACGATATTGTTTGCAAACTCATCATCATCGTTTTATTCACACTAGTGGCGGGAGGCAATACGGTCTTTGGTTTGCTTAAAAGTTCTACGCTTAAACTTTTGGGCGATATAAGTTACAGCACCTATTTATTGCATGGCATCATCCTCTTTGTTGTTTTTTGTTTTTTAATTGGACTCGATACCGTGGTGGCTTATTCACCGCTTAAGTATTGCATGGTGGTGTTTGCCATCACCCCATTGGTAGTGGTAATTAGTTACCTTGGTTTTAGGTTGATTGAAAAACCGTTTATGAATAGATTTAATAAGCGGAAATGAGTTTTTGATTCACCGCTAAGGCAGAAAGACACAAAGAAGAAATTCTAAGTACTAAATTCTAAAGCGAGATTTGTAAATAAGTACTAATTGCCACGAAGACACAAAGGCACAAAGAAGCCACCATTCGTAAATTTGTATAATTCGTATTTCGTAAAGAAATTTACTCCTTCACCACCTTCTTCCTCACTATTCCTTTCTCAGTTTGTATTGTTACAAAATAAACACCTTGTGTAAGGTTACTTACATCTATTTCTATTTTACTATTGCCTGTTGGCTTTAGGCTATTTACTTCCTCACCCAACACATCGTACATTTTTATACTTTGTACTTTGTACTTTGTACTTTCTATAGTTATTTTATTACTGGCTGGGTTTGGGTAAACACTTACCTCTGCATCATCATTTACCTCACTTATCCCCACTCCCGTACAATCCACTACACTTACATCATCTATAAAATAATAGGCTTCTGAGGTGCCGCCTAAGTTCTGTACATTGGTATTTGCAGGTAAATGAAAGTTACCAATGGTCATAAACCGTTCTCCTCCGGCAGAAATAAAATTACCAGAAACCAACATCCAGTTTAATGTATCACTTAAAAAGTTAGTACTTGGATTCTCTATTTGTGGTATTACATAGTTTATCGCTTTTAAGTTAGTAGTATCTAACAAACTATCGTGTGAAAAGTAAGCCCCAAAGTTTGTAATGCCAACCCCAATATAAGCCAATGAAACATAAAACTCCACACAATATTTTCGATTAGCTATTAAAGGAGCATCTAACGGAACTTCTAAATATTCCCTATAATTTAATGTGTCATAATAAACATAAATACCAGCATATGAATAACCTGTTCTCGCGAATTGGAAACCTATAAGATTTTCTGGTACACCCAATAATCCATTGTGAGAACATGAGTCAAATAAATCAGTACTAGCACTATTTGTGGTATTCCCGCTATAAATAGAAGGTTGAAACCAAGGTGGTGCTTTATAAATATCACTGCCAAATGGACATTGAATATTAACCTCAAAACTTTGGTTGGGAACAAGGTTTTGAGCATTAACATTCATTAACCAACAAATTAAATAAGATAGAAGGAATAGTGTTTTTTTCATTTATAGTAAAACCCTTTTGCACTTGCAAAAGTACAAAAGGGTTTTGATTCGTAATATATTATTTGCTTATAACAATTTTACCTGAATACACTTTGTTGCTATTTTTAAAAACTTGATAAAAATAGACACCATTACTTAAACCTGTTTCTTTTATGTTTAACAACGAAGCACCGTTGATTAATTTATAGGTTGATTGTTTCTCACCTAATAGGTTGGTTATTGTTAGGTAGCTTGTTTCGTTATCCGTCAATGAGTAGTTCAACTGCATTATCCCCCGCAGGCGCGAGCGTGTTTCGCTCGTGCCGACTAGTATGTGGCGTCCCGCCACAACACAACGTTTTTCCATATTACATTTTCAAGACTTTAATTTCGCTTAATGGGTGAGCACTGCTGTATAGATATTCTTCTGGTCTTGCTACTATACCTTGTTTCACAGGGTTGTTGTGTAAATAATCTATTTTTTGTTGTATTACTTTTGGGTTCCATAGTCCGATAGGATGGTTTCCGTTTTGCCAAAACTGATAATGTTCATTTTGACTATTACTCTTGCCATGAAACTCAAACATGTGCAACATCCATTCTTTCCTACTTTCTTGTTGATTGTTTTCTATCATTTCAATAAGTCTTTTGGATGTAAAACTCTTGAAACTTCCTAACACAATATTTAAGGGTAACTCTTGAGTTTTGGCAATAAGATGAAGGTGATTACTCATGATTACGTATGCATATAGTTCCAAACCTTTGTGTTTCTGACAATACTTTATGTTTTCCATCAACTCATACACATATTCTTTACGTGTAAACACATCTATCCAACCTACCACCGTAATGGTAACATAAAACAATTTACCGGCTTCTGTTTTATATTTTTCAGACATCTTTTTTGTGCAAACAAATATAATTAAATAACAGAAACGAATTGTGAATTTTAATTTATTATGAACTTTTTAAATCGTGCTAAGTTGCGTTTGGATGGTGGCGGGACGCCACCGAATATAAGGCACGAGCGAAACACGCTCGCGCCTGCGGGATGTTGTTCTCCGCTTCTATCTTGTAATAATAAATACCATTACTTAATTCTTTATTATTACTTAGTAATTACTATTTTACCTGAATAAATTTTAGTGTCATTTTTATATACTTGATAAAAGTAAATTCCACTTTCTAATTGAGGTTCTTTTATATCAAGTAATGTAGAGCCATTTGATAACTTGTAGGAACTTATTTTCTCGCCTAACATGTTAGTGATGTCTACATAACCATTTTCGTTATTGCTAAAGTGGTAGTTTAATTGCATATTGCCGCTATTAGGATTTGGTGATAAAGTTATTTGATAAGCATTACTTTTCTCTTGCACCTCACTTGGGTCGCAATACACCACACTTACATCGTCTATGTAATAATATTCGGCTTCAAACCCAGAAGAAGAAGAATCAACAAGTGTATTTACAGGTAGACTAAAATTTCCAATTGTCATAAACCTCTCTCCACCAGCAGCAATAAAATTACCTGATACTAACATCCAATTAACAGTATCGCTTAAATAATGGTTGCTTGGGTTCTCTACTTGAGGTATTACATTTATCGTTTTAAAATTTGTGGTATCTAACAAACTATCAACCGAAAAGTAAGCCCCGCAATTACTTATGCCTGCTGTTCCGAAACTTGATGAAACATAAAATTGAACACAATATTGCTTATTTGGTTTTAATGCTGAATCCAGCCTTACTTCTATGTATTCCCTATAATTTAAAGTGTCATAATTTAAATATATACCTGCGTAACCTTGACCACCATTTTTTGCTTGTTGGAATCCTAAATTATTTGTTGGTACACCTACCAAACCAGAATTTGCACAAGTATCAAAAAAATCCGAACTTGAACTATTTGAAGTATTGCCATAATGTATACTTGGTTGAAACCAAGGAGGGGCATAGTATATTTTATTCCCAAGGAGGGGGCAAGTATCGTATACTTCAAAACTATAATTTGGGACCAAGTTTTGTGAAAGAGAAAGATTCTGGGTGAAGTTCAGGATCACAATTAACAAAAATAATATTGTTTTTTTCATAGTTTTCATCCCTTTCATCCCCTCTCCTATGGAGAGGGGACGGGATACAAAATTACATTTATTATTTACTAATTACAATTTTACCAGAATAGACTTTATTATCATTTTTATAAACTTGATAGAAGTATACTCCGTTCTCTAATTGTGGCTCTCTGATGTTTAACAATGAAGTTCCACTTAGTAGTTTATATTCGTTTATCTTTTCGCCCATTATATTGTAAATTTCTACATAACCTGTTTCATTATCATTTAATGAATAACTTAGCTGCATTGTTCCATTGTTTGGGTTAGGATACATTTTGTAACTGGTTAAGGCAGGTACAGGAGGCTTTTTACTTGTAAACCGCTTGCCGCCATTATAACCATCGTCTATTACATCTATAAACAGCATTACTCTTGCCATGTACACAGCATCACCTCCTTTCATTGGGTTTTGGTAAGCTATATTTTCGAGCTGCATTATTTCGGTACTGTCGTATCTATTCACATTAGGCATCCCATCGCTATCGTATTGATTATTTAGTTCGTTCAAATATATAGAGTTAACTAATTGCTGGTTTTCGTCCATTGAGCAAGTTGTAGGTATGTTTTGATTTACAATTTTTGCGGCCAAGGTGTCATTGTAAACGCTATCTCGCATATACTTTATTACTTCTTGAAATTTACCAATATTCGATTTTTTCAAGGTGTCGTACAATGCTTGATACAAAGCATCTTCGAACGTGCCCAGATGCAACAAATTGGTATCGTTCGATAGTTCTTTATAAGCATAGATAGAATCTTTTAGTTTAAATTCGTTGCTTAAGGTATCATACACTATTTCGTTTCGCAATATTACGCCTAACATTGCTTCACGATAAGCCGCTTGTGATGCAAATGCTGGAGGAGCACAGGTAGAATTAGCGGTTGATGTATTGGTATAGGTTACAGGTCCGAAAGTAAAAGTGTTTCCAGTAGGTGTGGTTACATCATAAAATGGGGTACCAGGATTACAATACCAAATAAAAGGGCTACCCAAAAAACTACCTGTAATATACCTTTGATAAAGACTTCCATTTGGAATATTTTGCCATTTATTGTATGAGGAGGCATTCAATGCTCCTTGTTGTCCTATGGTGGCATTGCTAAAGTTAAATCCATTGAAGCATGCATCATTGGTATTACATGTAAAAGAAGAACCAGGGCAAGCAGAAAAGCCATAAATACCAATTCCCATTTTTATCATTTTGTTTAGTGTTACGGTGGTATGGTCAGCGGTTTCAATGCTTATACCTTTTATGGCAGGGGCAGTGATTGCTGTTGGGGTACCAGTAGTGTTTTCGATGTGGTTACTTGTAATACTTGCCGATACAGCATTTTCAAGCTTTATTCCATAATAAGGAGGTGATGTGGTATAGCTTGGGCTATGGAAGTAAACCGAGTTATCTAATACTTGTATATTATTGGTTCGTCTCAGCCATATACCATAAGCAGGGTCATTAATTTCGTTGCTTTGTATGGTCATTGAGTTCGCCATCGGCATAGCTTCCGATACGTAAATTCCTTGCACACCGCTGGCTGAACCACTTGTAGGTGCAGTACTAGTGCAGGTTATGGTGTTTGAAGTAACAGAAGCTACCCCTATGCCGCTTGTACCTGCCGTCTGATTCAGTTGTATGCCCGAAGTAACGTTGGTTAAAGTATTATTGTACACCGTTTGGTTGAACGAGTAAAACTCAAATAAGTTTATTCCTGTTTGAGTAGTCGTCAGGTTATTGTTCGAAATAGTATTGTTTTCTATATCATTGTTGTAATAATAACTATCAATAGCGCTGGTACAATATTTAAAAGTATTTGCATACGCAGTTCCTAAAGGGTCGCGACCAACCATTAAATAAAATTGAGGAACTCGTTTGTCGTTATTCGCATAAATGGCGGTTCCGTTCGTAATTAGTCCATGACTTCCGGTATTTTGAATATTCTCAAACAAACAATGTGATACATTTACATTTGATTGAGTCATACGAACCCCATAATCCAAATAGTCAAAAATGGTGGCATATAGGTAGTTCGTAGGGAGTGCGCTATTTAAACCTACTATTATTCCATCTGTTGTTCCCGACATTATAGTACTATTAAACTCTATACCTTCATAACTTCTTTTGTTAGTATAAGGGGGATTTAGGGTGGTGGTATTAAAAACAAAACCATTATAGGTAAAACTGCCTGTAGCAGAAGTATGAACAGGGTTTGCTAGATATGCGTTATTCAAAGTTACGATTCGTGTAGCAACCACATTGGTACTTGCATATAAGGCACTAAAATCTCGGCAAGTAAATACGGAAGAACTTATACCCCAAGGTTGACTAGCAAAAACACCTCTTATACTTAAGCTCTTATAATTTTTATTAAAAATTGTACCGGTAGCACCCCAGTTGCCTCCATTGGTAGAAACTATACCATTAATAGCATCTTCAAATATCCCCCCATCAAATTTTGCTATTGAACTAGGATCACTCACATAAATACCATCCCACATTTCGTTACAGGCGTGTATATGGCAGTTTTGAAAATCAAGAAAATTACCTGTATTCACTACAATTTTTGCTCCAGCACCCATCCATATTTCACAGTCATTGAATTGTAACCATAGTGAGTTAATTGTAAATGTCCCATTTACAGCAATTTTTAAACCTGTATAATTTCCTAAAGGAAAATTAGAGAGAGAAGTCGGATTATCATAAGAAATAATACCAGTAGGGTGACAACAAGTTGAAATTGGCAGGCTGTAAGTACCAACACATCCGGTTATTGAATTGGTAGCATATGCGGTAATTGTACTACTCGTTGTTCCGTTTGCCCATGTAACTGTGAACGTGCCTGTGCTTGGATTAACAAGAGAAATATTACTGCTTCCAGGTGCGGTAAAAGTATAATTTACTCCAAAATATGAAAAGTAATTCGACAAGGTATAAGTAATTGGTATACCAGTAGTGCAAACTGTTTGTTCGCCAATAATGGTGGGAATAGGTTTTGGATAAACTGTAACATTAATGTAACCAATTGTACCGTTATTATATTGTACATAAATTATGGTTGAAGATGTTAAAGTGTAATTCAAAACATTAGAAGTAGACATTTGTAAACTTGTATGAATGGGACTTGTATTCAAATACCACGAATACATTGCCCCAGCTACAGGAGTAATATTATGAAGAGTAGCTGTGAGTGTGAATTGGCTTCCTGCACATACATATTGTGGTGTTTGTGCAATAGATATACTTGCTGTAGTGCCAATTTGTGCATAACTACCCAATCCGCATATAGCGCTGAATAGTAAAATAAAGATTATTTTTTTCATTGTTTTTTGTTTTTTTTTAGCTCATCGTTTTCTTGCCTCTAGCAGAACACGAATAAGCAGGTTTATACTTTTGTTTTAATAATTTTTTGTGCTTTAGGATTAAGCACAGGGGTATTTTTAATTTTTGCGGTGTTCATTTCTGCATAGTGGCCTCCTTTTTTTTAGTTGTTGGTTTGTTTTTCATTTTTCCTTAGCATTACTTTTTGTGTTCTGTATGTGAAAAGTTTTTTCCTTAGCATTACTTTTTATGTTCTCTATGTGAAAAGTTTTTTCCTTAGAATTACTTTTTATGTTCTGTATGTGAAAGGTTTTTTCCTTATCATTACTTTTTGTGTTCTCTATGTGAAAAGTTTTTTCCTTATCATTACTTTTTGTGTTCTGTATGTGAAAGGTTTTTTCCTTATCATCACTTTTTAAGTTCTGTATGTGAAAAGTTTTTTCCTTATCATCACTTTTTAAGTTCTGTATGTGAAAAGTTTTTTCCTTAGCATCACTTTTTGTGTTCTGTATGTGAAA
>CAIWDF010000156.1 GCA_903911435.1 uncultured Bacteroidota bacterium | reverse complement strand
GGAAACTTTGATCTTGATTCAACGAGGTTTTGGTATAACCAATATCGATTGATATTTTTTTAGTTCCTCTAAAATTTAAATTCATTTTTAGTGGAAAAAATTGAAGGGAATCTATTTTAGTGTAATCACTATACTGAACATCTAAATTTCTGTCCGGATTAAATTCATAAAATAATATTCGGGATATTTTGAATGTTTCGGGAATCATGTAAATACTTTGAGCAGACTCTTTCAAATCTTTTCCTTTTTCCATCACTCTTCTTAACTTACGTTTTCTTATTGTTCCCAATGTGTACTGACAATTGGTAGTACCTGGTTTTAATTTACTATCCTCGTCATAAAACTCAACACTATTGCCAATCAAAAGCGATTGAACAATTTCGAAATCCAAATCGGTATTCAATAGTTTACTGATGTATGAAAAATCGCCTTTGAAGTATTTCTTTTCTCCAAAACTAATGGTGAGTTGAACAGAATCCCGCGTAATCATCACTCGAGCGCCTTCGATACCGAATTTAGAAATAGACATCCATATGATGCTATCCTTTTTCATTCGTAAATTAATTGTGAATGAATTGGAAGAGCTATCAATTAAAGATTCTACAGAAAGTTTTGCATTCAGTTTATTAAAGCGGAATTCATTTGCTTTTAGTTTTGAGGTAAGTGTCTTTGCGTTTTTGTAATCCAAAAGACATTTGCCATTATTGAGCGCTATTAATTTTTGTTGATTTTTACAGGAAGAAAAAGTGAACAACGAAACGCAAATCAACAACAACCATGGTTCTTTTTGAAACAAAAAGAATCGTGAAACAGGAAAACGATTTTTAATATGTCTTTTTGTCACCAATTTTTTTGTCAATTAATTCTGATGCACCTCCTGCCTTTTTCGCATCCATCCAATACTTTAATGCATTCTCAACTTCACCAAGTTTAAACAAGACATCTCCATAATGTTCGAGTAAGGTTCCATTTCCCTTTCCGCCATTTTCGATGGCTTTACCCACCCATACTTTAGCATCGTCAAACTTATTTGATTGAAACAATATCCAACCATAAGTATCCTGATATGAATTATTGTTGGGTTCTAACTCATTACTTCTTTTCGACATTGATTCTGCCTTTTCCAAATTTACCTTTCTCAATGATAAGTAATATGCATAATTGTTTAGCACAGTGACATTGTTTGGGTCGACTTCCAATGCCTTATCAAACGCTTGATCGGAAGCTTCATTGTTTTTTAAGTAATTTTGAGCATCTCCAATCAATGAATAAAAACGGGTTAAAATAAGTTTGTTATTTATTACAAACTCTTTCCCTTCCGTGAGCACTTCTACTGCCTCTTTATATTTCTTAAGTCGAATACATATATCCCCGTTATATAAATAAGGAACAGGTTGATTTGGGAACAGTTCGATGGCTTCTTTACTTTCTTTTTCTATCGAAAGCATATCATTCAGTTCCGAATCGATGTACATAAGTTGTTCCCAAAGTGCATATTTTTCTTTGTCAAGAGCAATTGCTTTTCGGTACTGAACCCTTGCTTCCTCCAACTTCTTATCACGAATTAGAAAGTCGCCAAACATGGCAAATGCTTTGGCTTCATCGGGATGCACATTCACTAATATCTGGCATAAGGTGTCGGCATCGGGTTTTAGTTCCTTGTATGTTTCCGTAATTGAATAATAAGATAACAGGATTTTTATTTTTGTATCTACATCTAGGTCCTTGCTATTAAAGGCTATTTTAATTTCGTTAAATGCTTTGTCGTTTTGTTTTTGATTACGATAATAATCGGCTAATGATAAATGAACAAATGCGTTGGTAGGGTCTAGTTTCAACAAATCACTATACGCCTGAAATGCTTTATCATTAAGTCCTTTCGATTGATAAAGTTCACCGAGCATACCATAATATTTCGATTCCTTCGGAAAGGTTTTTATTAATTTTTGAACCTGCTCAAGCGCCTTATCAAAATTATTAAGGCTTTTGTAAATGGAGAGTTTCGACATGCACGATTCCTCGGTGATGCCAAAATGATTATCTATCTTCTCGTATACTTTTAATGCATCGTTGGGCTTATTAGCAACCATGTAGGCAGTTGCTAGCTCATAATAGTAATCAATCTTGTCAGGATTGTTGTGTACTATTTTTTCGTAAACAGCGGCTACTTCGGCATTCTGCTTGTTCTGTTTTAAACAATCGGCATAAAGTAATTGGTACCAAACATTGGTTGGTTCTATACTCGCTGCTTTTTTACTAAAAACAAGAGCCTTTGTTTTTTCTTTTTGAAACGAATAGATATTCGCTACTTCGTACAAAGCAGCCGCATTGTTTTGGTCTATCTTCAATGCTTGTATAAAATAGGTTTCGGCCAAATCAAAATTGCCAAGTATTTTTTCTTTGTTGGCATTAAAAAAAAGATAATCAAAGTTCATTTTATCTTTCGCAGTCAACTCGCCTTTCTTAACGGTTGATACTTCCTTTTGCGATGTTTTGCAAGAGGAGAACGAAAGAAAGAAAATTGCAACAAGCAGAGTTGCTGAAAAGTTTACTTGATACTTTGAAATTATATTTTTCAAAAAAGATGTGGTTAAAAAAGTTTGATTATCGAATGGTACTGTAATCACTTAAACTAACATCGTTCGATTTTCCAGTAAATTCAGCGTAATTACCTATCATCGAATTGCTCAATTCAGAGTTAACAATTTTGCTATTCGACTGTATGATGCTGTTTTTAACGATTGAATTTTCGATGATGGTTCCATTGCCTATTGACACGTGTGGACCTACTTTCGCATTTATCAATTTTACGTTTTCTCCAATAAAACATGGCTCAATGATTACTGAATTATCATTGGTGAAAGCCGAAGTTCGAGGCTGATCTTTGGTGAACTCAAGGATACGTTGATTGGTATACACGGTAGCATCTTTATTTCCACAATCAAGCCATTCGCTTACTTTTCCTGGATGAAATTTTGTTCCCTTTGCTTTCATATTTTCCAAAGCATTGGTAAGTTGATATTCTCCTTTTTCTTTGATATTGTTATCCAACAGGTATTGTAATTCTTTTTTCAGATAATCACCATCATTGAAATAATATATGCCAATGATAGCTAAGTCGGAAACAAAGGTTTGAGGTTTCTCAACAAAGTCGGTGATGATATTGTTGCTGTCGATTTTCACCACACCAAAAGGTTTAGGGTCGTCAACCTTTTGAACCCAAATGATACCTTCTTGCGAAGAGTCGAGTTTGAAATCGGCTTTGAAAAGTGTATCGGCAAATGCAACCACCACTTTACCTGTCAAACTACTTTTGGCACACATGATGGCATGAGCTGTTCCTAGTGGTTCGTCTTGATAGAATATACTGCCTTTTGCTCCTAAACTCTCTGCCACTTTCACCAAATTATCTTCGGCTTCCTTACCAAAGCGACCAATAACAAAAGCTATTTCGTCAACTTTCTCATCACATACTTTAATGATGTCTTCTACTATTCGCTGTACCATTGGTTTTCCTGCAATTGGTATAAGCGGTTTAGGTGTTGTTAATGTGTGTGGGCGCATACGCTTACCCATTCCTGCCATTGGAATTATTATTTTCATAAATCTGATTTATTTTTTACCTGTACTTCCGAAACCGCCTTCTCCTCTAGCGGTTTCTATCAATTGTTCAACTTCTATCCATTCGGCTTGTTCGTGTTTTGCTATTACCATTTGTGCCACACGTTCGCCATTGTTTATGGTAAAATCTTCTTTCGAAAGATTAACCAATATCACTTTTATTTCTCCTCTGTAATCGGCATCAATGGTACCAGGCGAATTGAGCACGGTTAATCCATTTTTGAAAGCCAAACCACTACGAGGGCGAATTTGCGCTTCGTATCCTTCGGGCAGTTCAATAAACAAACCTGTTGCCACTAATGTTCGTTCGAGCGATTTTAGTACAATGGGTTCGTCCAAATTGGCTCTTAAATCCATGCCGGCTGCTGCTTGTGTAGCGTAGGCTGGGAGCTCATGTTTCGATTTGTTAATTATTTTTATTTTCATTTTTGTTTTGCTGGCATCAATTTTTTTCCTTCGAGTTTCCAGACCACCATTACAAAACCAATCAGTATCACGTTATTGATGATAAGGCTAACCGAAGCTGAATTGACTTTGATAAATGTGCTTATAAAGTACAAAAGTACTGATAAAGTGAGGTATCCCACTATTCGTTTCAAATCATAATTAACAGGGTAATGTTTATTACCCATAAAGTAAGAAGCTATCATCATGCTTGCGTAACAAATAAGGGTGGCCCAAGCACTACCCATGTAGCCAATGCGAGGAATCCAATACACATTCAACACAATAGTGATGGTGGCTCCGAAAATAGTGAGTATGGCTCCGTACCGTGTTTGCCCTGTGAGTTTGTACCAAATGGACTGATTGAAGAAAATACCCAAAAACATATTAGCAAGCAACAAAATGGGTACCACATTGAGCCCTTCACGGAATTGGTCGCCAACAAAATATTGTATCCAACTCATGTTCATCATGGTTCCTAAAAATATCAACGAACAGATGATGACAAAATAATTCATCACTTCGGCATAGGTTTTTTTCGAATCTTTTTCTTTGGAATGATTAAAGAAAAAAGGTTCGGCTGCAAATCGGAAGGTTTGCACAAAGATGGTCATGATGATGGATATCTTGTAACAGGCTCCGTAGATACCGGTTTGTATCATGGCTACTTTTTCGGGAAGTAAGTGCGATAATAATATCCGATCCAAGGTTTCATTAATCATACCTGCCAAACCAGCTATTAACAAAGGCATGGAGTATCGCATCATCGATTTCCACAAGTGTGTATCGAATACATATCGCACTCTGAATATTTCGGGAGAGAGGAGCAAAAGCGTGACTACACTTGCAATAAGGTTGGATATAAAGATGTAGCCAATGCCTATTTCGGGACTATAAATGGTGTCGATAAGGGGTTTTAAGGAAGAGGTTGGCGTGTTGTGAATATGTTTGCAGAACAGAATAAAAAATAAATTCAAGCCGAGGTTGATACCAATGTTTATTGTTTTAATCATCGCAAACCGCTTTGCTTTCCCTTGTTCGCGAAGCTTCGCAAATGGAATTGCTGCAAAAGCATCAGTACCTATTATTATTGCAAACCAAATTACATACTCCGGATGACCAGTAAACTTGGCAGCTTCGGCTAAATTTACCGAAAACATACTTGCCATTATTATGAAGGTAACCGAAGTTACAAACAGCGACATCAATGCGGTGGTATATACTTTTGCCTTTTCCGATTCGGTTTGGGAGAAACGAAACAAGGTGGTTTCCATTCCGTAAGTTAAGAATACAAGCAGAAACGAAACATAAGAATAAGCAGCTGTGTTGACACCAAACTCTGCCGGAACAAAATTACGAGTATAAATAGGAGTAAGTAAATAATTCAACAATCGACCCACGATGGTTGGTAAACCATAGATTGCAGTTTGCGAAGCAAGTTTTTTTAGTGGGTTCAAGTCAAGTATGATGTATTAAGTATTAAGTATGATGAACAAAGAGGAAGAGAGACTGTCTCTTAGCACATTGTACTTAATACTTTATTCTTCTTTTTATTTCCCTGTAAAATTTGGTTTTCTTTTTTCTAAAAATGCTGTTGTTCCTTCTTTGAAATCGGCAGTGCCAAAGTTTTTACCAAACTCTGCTATCTCCACTTCGAAACCATTTACACCATCTTTGTAATTGGCATTAACACACCGAATAGCCGATGCAATGGCCGATGGCGAGCGAGTGATGATTTTAGTTGCTAGTTCTATGCACTTTGTCATCAATGTTTCGGGAGTGGTGCAGTAGTTGATCAATCCCCAGTGGAGGGCATCTTCAGCCGTTATCATATCGGCTGTCATTATCATCTCGAGGGCTTTGCCGCGACCTACAAGTTGTGCCAAACGCTGTGTGCCACCGTAGCCGGGTATCACCCCAAGCGATACTTCGGGCAAACCCATCTTGGCATTGTTGCTCGCCACACGAATGTGGCAACTCAAAGCCAGTTCTAAACCTCCGCCTAGTGCAAAACCATTCATTGCGCCTATTACTGGTTTAGAAAGGTTTTGAACAAAGTCGAACAACTTTGCTTGCCCATCGGCACTCAAGGCTGTGCCTTGCTCCACCGAGAAGTTGACAAACTCGGCTATGTCGGCACCTGCTACAAATGCTTTTTGGCCCGAGCCTGTAACTATTATTACCCTCACTTGGCTGTCGGTTTCGGCAGCGGCAAAGGCTTGGTTCAATTCACCAATGGTTTGTTTGTTCAGTGCATTTAGTTTATCAGGACGATTGATGGTGATGGTTTGAATGCCGTTTTCGGTGGCTGTTAAAATGTTTTCGTATGACATAGTTTTAATTCACCTCTCCCCCGACCCCTCTCCACAAGAGAGGGGAGCCGAAATGTGAAGTACTTTGTTTAATTGTTATTATTATTATTTTATTTCTTTTAATTCTACAATCTTTTTCACCTACCGCCCCCTCTCTTGTGGAGAGGGGATAAAGGGGAGAGGTGTTTTAATAATTACGGTGTTTTTCTACGTATTCTTTTATATAAGTAACTATTTGGCTGGTGTCGGTGCCCGGAGGAAAGAGTCTACCTACCCCTATTTCGCTTAGCTTTTTCATGTCCGACTCGGGTATGATTCCTCCACCCGTAAGCAATACATCGTTCATTGCTTTTTCTTTCATTAGGTTGATGATTTTCGGAAAAACAGTGTTGTGTGCTCCCGAAAGGATGCTGATACCAATCACATCCACATCTTCTTGCAAAGCCGAATTCACTACCATTTCGGGTGTTTGGCGCAAACCAGTATAAATTACCTCCATGCCTGCATCGCGCAGAAACGAAGCAATAATTTTTGCTCCTCTATCGTGTCCATCGAGTCCTACTTTTGCTACTAATACGCGTATTGGGCGCTTCATCATTTGTTCTAGTTTTTGAGGATACGAAGATAAGGAAATCTGTGTTACCACCATTGTATTAATTCTATTTAGAGGATGGTTGGTTTAAAGTTGGAAAGTTCAAAGTTTAATTTACCACAAAGACACGAAGACGCAAAGACAATTTCACAATTGAGCAGTAGGCAATTGTTCAATTGTTCGAACAAACGAACATCTGAACAATAGAATAGTGAAGTGTTGCAATTCATAAAGATGCACGAATCACTCCCTATTGCCTAATCGCTTTTGGCTATTCACTAAAAATGAGATTTCTCACTTCGTTCGAAATGACAAG
>CAIWDF010000155.1 GCA_903911435.1 uncultured Bacteroidota bacterium | reverse complement strand
TGCAACGATTGAGGACCCAACTTCATCAAAAACTTATTTTGATTTTAATACAGGAACCCTGATTTATTCGGATAATTGGTGGGCAGGCTTTTCAATTTTTCACTTGAACCGTCCAAACGAATCCTTGCTAGGAGCAGAGTCTCGATTACCAATTAAGTTTACAATGCAAAGTGGCTATAAATATTCATTATCTGGAAAAGATGAAAAGGATGAAACCCAACAGAAATCAATATCTGCAGCGGTTCATTTGATGGGGCAAAAGCAATTTGATCAAATGGACATTGGTGCTTATTACTCTCAATATCGATACAGTTTAGGAGTTTGGTACCGAGGTATTCCGCTAGTTAAAGGGTATCGTCCAGGATATCGGAACAACGATGCAATCTCTTTCGTTTTGGGATTCAAGACCAAAAGAGCCTACATAGGTTATAGTTATGATATTACTATTTCCCAATTGGCAAAAGCTTCGAACGGTGCTCACGAAGTATCGCTTTCATATCAATTATGCAAACCAAAGAAAAGGAAAGCCTATCGTAAACAATTGGCTTGCCCTAAATTTTAAGTCAAGTCTGTTTTATACTAGATTATACTTTGGAATAAGTTAATCAACTAACTAATTGTTCGAAAAAACCACCTATCTCTAATTTCGTGTCCACAAAATGTATTTCATAAATCCAAAAACGTTTATTTCCGTTTTTGTCCTTATCGCTCATTTTCGTGTTGTTTAATGGATGTATATAGTTAATGGTTTCTTCACCTATCAATTGTTCGTGAGGAAAGTTACCAATCAAATGTCCACAGTGTTCATTGCCATAATCCCATCCATACTTCGAGGCTAGTCTTGTGGTGTATTCATAAAAAGCGGCACCAGTTATCGATTCCTTGTTGGCATCGTAAAATTCTTTGCCTTCTCTCCATGCTAACTCAATATCATTTTTTAATTTTAATTTCTTTTCATTCGTTCCCATTACATAAGTTCTCCCGATGTCAGCTTCCCATTCTTCGAATACAGGACCGAAATCAAAAAAGACAATATCATCTGCCTGTAAGGTGAGGTCAGGAGGATTTTCTTTGTACGGGAATAATGTGTTTTTCCCAGCGCGAACAATGCGTTTATGCCAATATTTTTTGATACCAAAAAGCTGAAACGCCAATTCGAATACTTCCATATTCAATTGATGCTCTGTCTTACCAACTTGAATCAACCCTTTCTTTTCAATCGTTTCGAAGAGGTAGCAAGCTTTTTGTTCTGCTTCTATAAGTTCTTGTTTTATTTTATTTTGCTTTTCCAAATGGGATATTTCTTTTCTTAATTAGTATTTGATAGGACACTTGCTTTCGTTTTAATTTTTTACTGATACTGATCTTAGTTCGATTATATAAAAAAACGACCTCAGTTTACACCAAGGTCGTTCGTTATAATCTTTCTAACTTATTTTGTAATTACTAGTTTTTCTACCACCCGCGAGGTATCTGTTTTTACAGTAATGAAATAAGTTCCTGCCGATATATGGCTAAGATTAAGCTTCACTTCTTCACCTTGATATGGTTTCTCCAAGTTCCAATCATTCACTTTTCTACCAATCACATCAGTAAGTTCAACTTGAACAGCAGACGCGATAGTTGATTCGAATTTCAGATTTACTTCTTCTGTTGCAGGGTTAGGGTAAATTGAAACTTCGTTCGATAAGGAATATGAATTTATACCCAAGCTCGAAACATTAGCAACTACAGGTACTCTAGGGCTCAAACAAATATCGCTTGCTCTTTGAACTACCCAATCATAGAAATAATAATAACGGCCACCAGTAGGGTTAGTACCAGTCAATGACACCATGTTGTTAAGTGTAATAGGATAAGTTACACCTGTTCCTGTACGTTTCAATATTGGACTCACACCGCCCCATTGTCCACTATTTACTGAAGATTTAGTGGTAAGTTGATAACCTGTACCAGGAGTTAATGACCAATTAAGAGGGACCACTGAAGTGTCGGCAGGCAAATACACCATAAATGTATCTATTACCGTTCCTAGGTTATTCATCAAAATTATATCGCGTGTACCAGCCGAATCGGTATACACTTTAACTGACTGAAGGGTGCAACTCGTAATCACATCAAAAAACTCAACTCCATTGGTAACACTTCCTGTATAAGGATTTGGATCATGGTTATAAGTAAGTCCTGTATGTCCAATCACTCCCAAGTAAGTTGTTGCCTCCTCCACGTAATAAGTTGTGGTGGTAGTTAAAGTAGGTGTAGTGTAAGAAGTTCCTGTTGTTAATAGCGCTCCTCCTGTTGGTGCATCGTACCAAGATAGCGAACCACTTCCAACACTAGTAGCGGATAGGTTCAAAGAAACGGGTCCAATGCCGGAAGCTCCTGCTGTGATAGGTGCTGGTGCTGGAAGTAAGTTGATGCTATCCAAAGCAGAATTGAATGCACCGCATGTACCTTGAATGGTTACATAATAGTTGCCCGAAAGAGTAGGGTTGATGTTTTGAGTTGTTGCTGTAAATCCTGAAGGGCCAGTCCATACATAACTAGCAGCTGTGCTACTTGTTAATGTTACTGTACCTGCGCAAGGGCTTAGCAATCCTGAATTACTAACGGTTGGTGTTTCGTCAGGATTTAATTGCACTAACACAGAAGGTGAAATGGAATAACAACCTGCTGCATTCCCTACTTTTACATTGTACATGCCCGATGCCGAGATGGTAGCAGTTTGTGTGTTATCTGTATTCGACCATAAATAAGAAGTATAGCCTGCCGCTGCTGTTAAGGTTGTTGTTTGTCCTGCGCATAAAAAATAGGGCCCTGGAGGTAAAATATTTCCAGTGATGCTACATGTTCCTTCAATTACTGAAACAAATTGGTCAGCTTGTAAATTAGTAAAATGATTAGGAGCCGAATGCGAAGGCCAATCGATGCGAGCGGAGTCAACTACTGTATTTGCTCCGAGTCCAAAATGCAATTGCATCGAATTAGATGTTCCATAACTTTCACCCGAGCGTACTTCGCGCACTTGTTTTCCCCATAGGCCGTAAATAGTAACCTTTGCTCCAATAGCACCTTTGTTACTAGTTGTTCCTTCAAGATTAAATGTGATAAAGTGATTGGTATTGCTGGTTGTATTCATGTACAATACATCATTAGTAATGGTTGGGTTGTTGTACACCGTGCCATAAGATGCATATACATCTATTTTTCCATCATGGTTTAAATCACCAATGGCAAACGACAATAAATTATTAGGACCTGCTGAAAATGCACTTGGTACCGAAGTATAGGTTCCATCTCCATTGTTATGATACATCACCCAATTAGGTCCTGATACCAAAATGTCAAGGAATCCATCGTTATCAAAATCTTCAACCACCGATTCGATAGCATCGAATCCAACTGCAAATCCAGTACCTGCAGTAACATCAGTAAACATTCCCGAACCATTGTTTTGTAATATCTGACTTGCTTCTCCGTGATTGGTCATCACCACATCCATATCTCCATCGTTGTCCATATCACCGAAACTAGTTGTCCATGTTTGTTTAAAGTCAGTTACTTCTATCCCATGCGCTTGAGCATCTTCGGTGTATACATTGCTTCCGTTGTTAATGAATAATCGATCTCTTCTACGTTGGTCGGTATTACTTGCAGCGCTCTGACGACAGTGTGCAATGTATAAATCCAAGTCACCATCATTGTCAATGTCTGTCCACACACTTCCATAATTTCCCGAATCATAAGGGTCGCTACCTACATACATTCCAGGATTAATATTGGTATTGATTAAACTTGTAGTTATAGCCATGGTGCCACTATTGTTCTGATATATTTTCATATAATCATTATCATCACAAACAGCTAAGTCAACCCAACCATCATTATTAAAATCGCCAAAGGTGATGTTCTGTACAAAATAGTTAAGCGGAAGAGCCACTGTGGTAGCAATTACTGTTCCTCCTGTAGGATATAGTTGTACTAAGTAAGCAGTACCTGCACCAGTAACCACATCTTTCCAACCATTATGGTCGACATCGGCTGCAGCCATTCCCCATACATGTCCTCCCGGTAAGGTAGTTAACGAATCGCGGGTGAATGAACCATCCATATTGTGCAATTGAAGAATTAATTTTTGAGATTGATCCATAATCAAGATGTCGTCCAAGCCATCATTGTTAACATCCACTACAGTGATTGAACATCCACTGTGTGCTGCTATGGGCAACAAACTATTAGAATTGGAAAAAGTGAATTGACCTTTCGAACTACTTGCCAACAATAGCAAGCACGAAAGGAAAAGGAGTGTTTGATGAGTACGGTTTTTTTTCATAGTGAATAATTTTAAGTTAATGGTTAAGTGATTTAGATAAATTCGAACGTAAAGAAAACAAATTAATTAAACTTTTACAACTTTTTTATACATAACCTTATTATTCGTTTGTATTCTCAAAATGTAAACTCCCGAAGCAAACGGTAGATTCAACGTAAGTCCATTTTGGAAATTGGTGTTCATAGTTTTTGAGATGAATTTCCCATTTGCATTTAACACGTCTATGGATTGAATCAATGTGCCAAATGCAGCTGTTACATATACTTTTCCATCAAGCGATGCGGTAGGGAAAACCGTTACCATGTCGGACGATGAATATTGGTTTTGTGTACTTACATTCAAATTCACATTTAATAAACTATCCGAAGCAATAAGAATTGGCGTTTGGTCGGCCGAATTATACATGCTTCGGAAACGATTGATAGGAGCACTGTTCAAAGTAAACATCTCGTCAAGAAATTTGGGAGGCACCGTTTGAAAGAACACTTTTGTTCTTACACTTATTGCTCCAGTTATTCCCGTTAATGAAACATGGAAATGCAAAGCATCAGCTCCACTACCTTGCACCGTGTTCACCTTATTAAAATCGACATCGGCCAAGGCATCGTTCGATATTTTAGTAGTGTCGTAAACCGAATGTGAAGTAGTAAATCCTGTTGGTGGAAGTCGATTGTCTTTAAGCAAATTGGCGGCTCGTTCGAGTATTGAAGTGTAATTATAATTCACATCACCCATCACCATTTCATAAATCTGACTTACTCCACTTTGATTAATAACATCATGATGAGGCTCAAACGAAGGGGTTTCACCAATCACACGTTGTGTGGCATCAAATAATCCCGAACGAAAGATGGTATCGTTGGCAGCATCGGTAACCACAAATTGCACCACTGCTCTGCGCGAAGGATAACCCGAAGGAAATTTATGCCCTGCTTTGTTCTGTAGTTTCACTTTAAAGAAAGCGGTGTCAGTCGTTACACTATCTAAGGTTAGGTGATAATCAATGGTTCGGTTGCGCAACAAATCGTAAGTGGCTAAAATAGTGGAGTCGAACTTAGAACTTGCAACCACAATGCCTAATGTATCTCTATTGTTCTTGAGCATGTTCAACATAAAAATATTAGCTCCAGCAAACGTATGTTGATTAAAAGGGGTACGTGGCAACAATCCTTGAAATCCATTCGCAATTTGAATGGCATCTTGAATGGCAGGCATATGGCAGGTTTGACAGCGAATGTTGTTTGCTGGGAAATTTGAATTCTCGTATTCGTGATAAGTAGCTTGCTCCACAAACTCGCCTCCTGTGAGGTTTCCATTCAAATCAGTCGATTGTGTAATCAACGTATGACACGATGAACAAACTCTGCTTTTATCCATGTGTAAGCTATAGGTTGGAGTTATTCCTTCGTACAACTGCATTGGAGCATACTGTGGGTTCATGAATGGACCGTACTCTTGCAAGTATCCGCTATAATGAATGGTGTCGTAAGGTATATCGCCCGAAAACGTGAGTCCTACTGAAGGACCAATGCGATGACAAGCACCACAAGCTACACCGTCAATGCCTAACGAGTCGCCATTGATTTGCGAAACGGCATAGTACGGGAAGCCTTTGAATTTCGCATTGTAACGTCCCATAGGAGCATGGCACGAAGTACATTTGTTTTGAAGCAAGGCTGCATGTGCAGTATCGGTTATTATTTCCTGACTTACTTTGGCACGCCACAGCGGGTCGCGAGCCGCGTTAGCCATCATCGAACTTTCCCAACGTTCTACCAAATTCACATCGTTGCCCGATTCATCCACACTACCTATATGAGCTTGGTCGGGCCCATGACAGCCTCTGCAGCTTGTGGAGTTCAGGAAATAATCGCCTGCTGCTATGGGTGCTCTTCGCATCGAGTCGTTAAGAAACTTTAATTCCTCGGTGGTATGAAATCGTTTTATAGCAGGTTTGGATGAAGCAGCGTTAAAGAAATTAAAGCCAAAAGCAAATAATATCAATAAAGAGATGATCGTAATTTTTTTTATTTTCATTCTTTCATGGTTTGAATCAGAAACCAAATATACTTATTAATTGATTTCTTTTAAAAAAAATTAATGATGAGCGTTGGTGGTTTGTTGTCTGCCCTTTTCCGTGTTTTCCCACTGTCGCAACCTTATTTTCTCCGCACCAGTTATTAAATGCCATCCCCCCAAAAAATCCCTTCCATTCCAACTCCAAATATACATCAAATTTTAAATCGCCAAACTATACATATATATATGTATACCCGAAATTCACCTTTTAGGGAATTTTCTAAATAGGTTTTGCTCCGTTTCCCGCGAACTGGACGTTTTACAATAATGTTTAGGTACCAGTTCACGCGAACTGGATGTTTTACATTATTGATTTTGCTCCGTTTCGTGCGGAATTAGCTTTTTTATTAAAAACTTTCCAGTTCCTCGCCATTTTGGCAGGTATTTTGGTTTTAAAATCTGCCATTATTACAGCACCTTGCTTTAATGTCTTTTTTTCGGTTTTGTTGCCCCTGTGTATTTTTGCAATTATTGCAAATTATCCCCTCAAAAATTCTTTCAAAATAAACTCAAAAAAAAAAATCACCCCAAAACAACCAAAAAAAGCATCAAAAAAATCACTAAAAAAAACACGAAAAAAATCGAGCCCCAAAAGCACAAAAAAAACACCCCAAAAACATCAAAAAAAAACACGGAAAAAAATCACATCTCTTTTTTTTCAAAAAAAACACCAAAAAACACCAAAAAAAGCTCAAAAATCAAGTCCATCGCTCTAAAAATCAAGTCCACTGCATTCAAAATCGAGTCCACTGAACGCAAAATCGAGTCCATCGCTCTCAGAATTAAGTCCACCGTATTCAAAATTCAGTCCACTGCATTCATAATCGAGTCCTCTGAACGCAAAATCGAGTCCATCGCTCTCATAATTGAGTCCACTGCATACAAAATTCAGTCCACCGTCCCAAAAATCAACACCGTCAACTTTCACCCAAATCCCGAAATTGTGAATGTTGTATTCTGAATTAAGAATTTTCTCTTCGCGTCTTTCTGTTTTCGCGGGCCAGTAATTCTCATTTTGAATAACGAATTAGAATTTAGTATGTAGAATTTTAAATTTTTTCTTCGTGTCTTTCTGCCTTCGCGGGCCAGTAATTCTCATTTCTAATGACGAATTAGAATTTAGTACTTAGAATTTAGAATTTTTTCTTCGTGTCTTTCTGCCTTCGCGGTGAATATTTTTTTACATTTGTTTTCTGATTACCTGAAATGAAGAAACTTCTAAACCAAACTTTTCTCCTAATCATATGTCTGCTTACGCCCTGTTTGCAGGCGCAATCCTTGTTTACCAATTTCAAGAAATACACCACCGAAGATGGCTTGGTATCTAACCAAGCCCTTTGTTTGCTTCAAGACACCAAAGGATATTTATGGATAGGCACCGGTGAAGGAGCCAGTAGGTTTGATGGAAAATCGTTTACCAACTACGGTTGGGACGATAATAGTTTGCCATCAAAAAACATTTGGCAAATATTTCAGTTCAACGATTCGCTGTTGCTCTTTGGCACCAACTCGGGCATAGCTGTTTTTAATACCAATATCAATCGGTTCGAAAACTACCGAATAACCGATAAGGAATTGCAGGCTGGCAACAATTCCATCGTAAAATCATTTGCACACTTGCCCAATAAGCGAGTGGTTTTAATTTGTAGTTCCAGCCTTGTTATCCTCGATAAAAATCTAAAAGTAATTTCACGTAAAAAGTACACTGGAGACAAAGGTCTTGTGCCATCGTTCAACTCTGACCCTTTGTATACCGCTGCCGACTCCACCCGAATCATCCTTCATGGCGGCATCAATAGTCAAGGGGTTAATGAATTTAATACAGTCGATTTAACCCTATCGCCCAAGCCTCATAATATATTTAGCAAACCCTTTACCTACGACCGAAACGGTTATTTTGCAATAAAAAACATAAGTAATACCGAAGGATTGTTCTGTATATTCGGTACAGGATTTAGTTATATCAATCCGGAAACCAACGACAGCACCAATTTTTATTTCAATAAAGCAGGTGGCGAGTCGAACTCTGTGAGAGGAGGTGTTCTATCCGACCCTTTCCAAGATTCCATCCTTTGGTTGGGTTCAGGCTCCGGGCTTATACGGTTTAATCATACCACCAAAACCTATCAACGCTTTTTGTTTACTCCCGAAGGAAAAGAATACAATTCCAATTTTATTCACGACATGATTTTTGATAATCTCGGAAACCTTTGGGCTGCTACTTTTAATGGATTAGTAAAAATAGGACGACTGGCTCGTTCGTTTCACGAATACGATTACGACCACACATCACTCACCCCTCCTTACGATTTTGGTAATGTTTTTTGCGATTCAAAACATCGGCTATGGTCCATTACTTTTGGACTTGGTGTGTTCGAATGGGATGCGCAAGGCAATTATGTAAATAGATATGTAAGGCCAGAGTTAGATGGTTGGCGATTACTTCACGAAATAAAAGAAATTGATGGTACATTATATATAGCTTCCGGACGTGGGGTAGACCAATACAACGAACAAACAAAACAATTTGAAGCTGCATCATTTTATCCCGATTCGCTCAGAAAATTCAGTTCTCTTTTCTTATTCCCCGATTCGCATCAGCAGTTGTGGATAGGCATTAATCAAAGCAAAGGTATATTAAAGGTGGATTTAAAAAATCATACTTCTGTTTTATACAGCAAGAAAGATTCGCTGCACAATCCCTATTATTTACCAATAACTACAGCCGGCACAATGGCCGAAGATAAAAACGGAAACATTTGGTTAGGCCTCGGTCACGAAAGTGGTAAACTTATTTTTTGGGAACGGAAAACAGGGAAGTTCACTCGCAAAACAATAACGGTAAACGGCAAAGAACTAAATGCCGAAGCCATCAACAATCTCTTGGTTGACGACCAAAATAACCTTTGGCTTTCCACTTGGTATTATGGTGTGCTGAGTTATTCTATTGCTGCCAACGAATGGAAACAATACGACCAATCGAAAGGTTTGCCGGGATATTTCATTAGCTCCATTGTATTTGATGCCGATGGAAACTTATGGGCAAATAATGCAAATGGACTTTCGGTACTTTTAAAGAATCAAAGCCATTTCCGTAGTTTCACTCGTTCCGAAGGTTTTCCCTATACCGATGTTTCGTTTACCGATTTTCCTTTTAAAGCGGATAAAAACAAAATGGTGCTTGGCTGTAACGACCAATTAATATGGGTCGACAGGCGCGAACTGCTTCGTTCGCCTGTATCCTGCAAAATTTATTTGGAGAAATTAAATGTAGAAAACAAACAATATTCTATTTACGACAAGAGCGAATTTACTTATCAGCAATCGCATTTCAATTTCCATTTCGAAGGAGTAAATTTAATGAATGGAGAAGAAAACTTATATGCCTATATGCTCGAAGGAGTGGATAAAGACTGGATATATTGCGGAACACAGAAGGATGCCAACTATGCCAATATTAATCCGGGACATTATAAGTTCAAAGCAAAAGTATCAATAGCCAATGATAAATGGTCAACACCTGTTGAGTATTCCTTTAGCATTTCTCCACCTTATTGGAGTACCTGGTGGTTCAGAACCTTCTCTATACTCTGCATTGCAAGCCTTATCTATTGGATATATCGCATTCGTATCAAACGAATCATCGAGTTGGAAAATGTTCGTTCTCGCATCAGCCGCGATTTGCATGACGACATAGGTTCTACTTTAAGCAGTATCAATTTGCTTTCGCATTCAGCCAAAAAACGACTGGATGAAAAAGATGTGAATCGTACTTACGTTTCCCTCGAAAAAATTAATGAACGCACACAACGTATGCTCGATAATATGAATGATATCATCTGGAGCATAAAGCCCGAAAACGATTCCTTGGTAAGTGTTTTATCGCGCATGCGCGAGTTTGCAGGCACTGTACTCGAAGCGAAAAACATAACCTGTATTATTGATTTCCCTTCTGCCAACACCAACCTTGTGTTGCCCCTCGAATTAAAAAACAATCTGTTTCTTATCTTTAAAGAAGCCATTAATAATCTGGCTAAATACTCGGGTGCCACACAAGCCCACATTGTGCTTTCCATCTCGGGCAATAAACTTTATATGCGCATTTCCGACAACGGAAAAGGGTTTGATAGCACCGATTCAATAACAGGCACAGGAGGAAACGGCATGAAGAACATGAGCAAAAGAGCACGCGAATCGAAAGCCGAACTGATTGTTAACAGTAAAAAAGGAGAAGGAACCACTATTGAGTTTATTAAAAACATCCCATAAATAGGGGAGGAAATAAGAAAATAACTTTAACCATATTTGCCCAATGATAAAACTAATAATGTTTGAAGACAACAAAGACTTCGCAGAAAGTATGATGGATATTATTTCGGATGCCGATGATATGATGTTGCTCGAAAGATATGATCACTGCAAAGACATCATCCGTAAAGTGCAGTTGCATCAGCCCGATGTAATTTTGATGGACATCGATATGCCCATAGAAAACGGATTGGAAGGATTGCGAAAAATTCGCGAAGCCAATATGGATGTGCATGTACTCATGATTACCGTGTTTGACGACAACGAACGAGTGTTTCAGGCTATCTGCGATGGAGCATCGGGTTATATATTAAAGAAAACTCCTCCCGAAAAAATAGTGGAGTACATCCGCGAAGCCCATAATGGTGGTGCTCCCATGACTCCTTCAGTAGCCAAGCAAGTGTTGAAATTGTTCTCTCAGCCTTTTCAAAACAAAAAGGATTTGCAGTCGCTCACTGCCCGCGAACAAGATGTGCTTACCTTGCTGGTTAGGGGGTTTAGTTATAAAATGATTTCTGCCGAACTGGATGTAAGCTTGGAAACAGTGCGTACCCATATCAAAAATACCTATGCTAAACTTCATGTTAACTCCAAAAGCGAAGCTGTAATCAAGGCTATTCAGAATAAACTGGTGTAGTGTTTTTATTACACCAAATGGTTTGATTAAGTAATGCCTTTTCGGAAATTTTCATTTCCTCCCCCTTTTATGTGATTTTTTGGCTTATCCACTCCCCCTACTTTTGTGGCGTAAATCAACAACAAATAACTTAAAAGATGAAAAAAACATTACTTACAATTGTAAACATCGTGTTTGCTCTAACGCTTTTTGCACAAACACAACCGGAGATTAATTCTATTATTGGAAAAAACGAAAGAGTAACTGCATTTGCCGAAACGGATAACTCCTTTTGGTACGGTACCGACAAAGGCTTGTATCGCATCAAAAAGAAAAACAGAAAGGTGTACTTCTTTAACGAAAAAAATTCAGCAATGCCTTCCGATAATGTCACCTGTATTTGCACCAAACCCGATGGTGAGGTCTATGTCGGAACAGATAAAGGAATTATGCGTTACGACTTGTATGCATTTATAAACATAAACACCGAAAATTCAGAAATCACTTCTAACAGCATAGTGTCTCTCTCTTTCGATCCGATAAAGGGAATAGTGGTTAAAACTAAAGATAATTCTTTGGCTATGGTGAGATAGCACTATTCACTAAATTCCTTTCAGCATGAATTAAGACTCCTTACTTGGTAAGGGGTCTTTTTTTTGCACCCACACTTCTGTTTCAGGTTGAAAGTCTCTTTTTCGAAGAATTTAGTATGATGCAAATGAAAACGAGTTATGACAGATGTCATATTTTAAAATTCCAATAGTTAAGACCTTTGGACTACAATAATTAGCGAAGTTTTAATTATAAAATAGACCATAAAAAACAACACGATGAACGCAATAAAAGTTTTATTGGATGAGCACGAGCTTCTACTTCAAGCCATCGATACTACCAAGCAAATTCAAGCTATTGAGGATAATAAACAGTATCATGTCATCATGAATGATGTGATTTTGTTCTTTCGAAATTTTTCGGAAATGTATCATCACCCCAAAGAAGAAGAGATGTTCTATCCATTGCTTTTTAAATATGCAGCAAATATCAACCCTGATTTTTTGCATGAAATTTATGATAATCATGAGGACTTTAAATCGTTGATGGCAGATATTGAAAACGCTTACATCCTTTATGATTATAAATCTCTAAGGGAGATGATAGACCGTTATTTAACTTATTTAGAAGAACACATTGTCAAAGAAAATAAGTTGATTACATACGTAGCCGGGAAGTTATTGGAAGAGGAAGATTTAACCAGCATGTATGAATCTTTCAAAGAACTGGATAATAAATACGGTGGTAAAAGCGAAATCATCGAGAATTTTTATAAAATTAATTTACAATTAGCCTAATTAAGGAAAACAATAGAATGAAAGGAAAAATTAAAATTATGGATGGCAATGAAGCAGCAGCTTACATTGCTTACAAAACAAGTGAAGTGTGTGCAATTTATCCCATCACACCTTCGTCAGCGATGGGTGAATTTTGTGATGAATGGTCGGCTGTAGGTATCAAAAATATATTTGGTGAAGTGCCAAGAGTAATGGAAATGCAAAGTGAAGGCGGTGCAGCAGGAGCCATACATGGTGCTTTGCAAGCTGGTGCTTTAGCCTCAACCTTTACTTGTTCACAAGGATTGTTATTGATGATTCCTAATATGTATAAAATTGCTGGAGAATTAACTCCTACTGTTTTTCATATAGCAGCACGTACATTAGCAACTCATGCGCTTTCAATCTTTGGCGATCATGCTGATGTGATGTCGGTTCGCCAAACAGGTTGGGCCATGTTATTCGGACGCAATGCACAAGAATCGATGGACATGGCATTGATTTGTCAAGCTTCTACTTTAAGAACCTTGATACCATTTTTAAACATATTTGATGGATTCCGTACTTCGCATGAGCTTACCAAAGTGGAAGTAATTCCTGACGAAGTGATAAAAAGTATGATCGATGAAAATGCACTTCTTGCTTTTCGTAAGCGTGGAATGTCACCCGAACATCCAACCATTAGAGGTACAGCACAAAATCCAGATGTGTTTTTTCAAGGTCGCGAGGCTGCAAACAAATATTATGATGCAGCACCGGGAATAGTAACCGAGATGATGAACAAATTCGGAGAACTTACAGGAAGAAAATACAAATTATATGAATATTACGGTCATCCATCACCAAATAGAATTGTGGTGATAATGGGTTCGGGCTCAGGTGCTGTAAACGAAACGATAAATTATTTGAATGAGCAAGGAGAAAAGGTGGGCTATTTATATGTTCGTTTATTCCGTCCGGTTGATATCAAAGAATTGGTAAAAGCGATTCCTACATCAGTAAAAAGTATTGCTGTCCTCGACAGATGCAAAGAGCCTGGAGCAGTGGGCGATCCTCTTTATATGGATATTGTGAACGTTCTTTCTGAGGAATGGCAAGGAAGTGAAAAACCTAAGGTGATAGCGGGTCGTTATGGTCTTGCCTCTAAAGAATTCACACCAGCCATGGTAACTGCCATTTTTGAAGAATTAAAGAAACTTACCCCTAAAAAGCACTTCACGGTAGGTATCGAAGATGATGTTACGCATCACAGTTTAAGTTATGATAAATTGTTCTCACTCGAAAAACAACATTTGTTCAGAGGCTTGTTCTATGGTTTAGGTGCCGATGGAACAGTGAGCGCAAATAAAAATTCCATCAAAATTATTGGCGACACTACAGATAATTATGTACAAGGTTATTTTGTTTATGATTCTAAAAAGTCAGGTTCTCTCACTGTTTCACATTTACGATTCGGTAAAAACCCAATTCAATCAACCTATTTAGTCAATTCCGCTAACTTTATTGCTTGTCATCAATTCAATTTCATCAATAAATACGATATCCTGAAAAATGCTGAAAAGGGTGCAACCTTCTTATTGAATACCCCTTATGCAACAGAGGATGTTTGGGACAAACTTCCTAAACATGTTCAAGAAGAAATAAAAGAAAAGGAATTAAAGTTTTATGTAATCAATGCAACTCGTGTTGCTCGCGAAACGGGTATGGGTTCGCGTGTGAACACCATTTTACAAACATGTTTCTTCGCTATCGCAGGTATACTTTCAAAGGAAGATGCTATTAAAAAGATAAAAGATGCCATCCAAAAAACCTATGCATCTAAAGGAGAGAAAGTTGTTCAGAAGAACTTCGAAGCAGTAGATAAAACAATAGAGAACCTTCAACAGATTGATTATACAAACGACAAAGTGGGCATTCTTGCTACAGAGAAGAGTGTCACCGATAATGCTCCTGCTTTTGTGAAAGATGTACTCGCTAAGATTCTTTCTTTCGATGGTGATGAACTTCCTGTAAGTGCATTCCCTATTGATGGAACTTATCCTGTTGGAACTACACAATATGAAAAAAGAAACATTGCAGACAAGGCTCCTGTTTGGGATGCAGACTTGTGTTCTCAATGTGGAAAATGTTTCTTGATCTGTCCTCATGCTGCAATTCGTTGCAAAGTCTACGACAACGATCAATTAAATAATGCGCCAACCGACTTCAAACATGTTCCTCCAATTGGAAAAGAGTTTGAAAAGGATAAAGAATCTTACACCCTTCAGGTTTCTGTTGAAGATTGTACAGGTTGTAATTTATGTGTAGAATATTGCCCAATCACAAGCAAGACGGACCCTACTCATAAAGCAATAAACATGCAAGAACAAATTCCTTTAAAGGAAACTGAAATTAAGAATTGGGATTTCTTCTTGTCTTTACCTGAGATTGATCGTTCACGTGTAAATAAAAATACCGTTAAAGGAACACAATTGCTTCAGCCTCTATTCGAATTCTCTGGAGCTTGCTCAGGATGTGGCGAAACACCTTACGTAAAACTGCTCTCTCAACTCTATGGAGATAGAATGGTGGTGGCTAATGCTACTGGTTGTTCTTCCATTTATGGGGCAAATTTACCTACTACGCCTTGGACTGAAAACAACGATGGATTTGGTCCTGCTTGGGCTAATTCATTGTTCGAGGACAACGCTGAATTCGGCTTGGGGATAAAAATGGCTTATGATAAAAAGGCCGAAATTGCTACAGCCATCATGCTTCGACATAAAGATATAATTGGTGAAGAACTGATTAATGAGATTCTTCATGTTGATCAAAGTAACGAAGCGGGAATTAAGAAACAACGCGAAAATATTCGAGAACTTCGTAGAAGAATCGATCGTGTGAACACATTCGAAACACAACAATTATTTATCCTTGCCGAACATCTTGTAAAAAAATCGCATTGGATTTTAGGTGGCGATGGTTGGGCATATGATATTGGTTTTGGAGGCTTAGACCATGTTCTTTCTACAGGCGAAAATGTAAATATCATGGTTCTCGATACGGAAGTGTATTCTAACACTGGAGGGCAAAAATCTAAATCCACTCCAGTAGGTGCGAGTGCAAAATTCTCTGTAAATGGAAAAGAGAATGGCAAGAAAGATTTGGCTTTACAAGCAATCGCGCATGGTTCTGCTTTTGTTGCACAAATTGCAATGGGGGCCAATGATGCTCATGCTGTGAAAACAATTCAAGAAGCAGAAGCATTCCCTGGCACCTCTATAATAATTGCCTACAGTCATTGTATCGCTCATGGGTACGATATGTCGCATGGTGCAGAACACCAAGTGAATGCTGTTAAGTCTGGATATTGGCCTTTATTTAGATACAACCCATTAAAATTAAAAGGCGAACGTTTCTCCCTTGACAGTAAAGAATCAACATTGCCATTGAAGGAGTTTCTTTACAATGAAACTCGTTTCTCTTCGCTTATTCGTCAAAATGCTGAACATGCAGCTGACTTATTAGTAAGTGCTGAAAGTGGTGTTGCAAAACGTTGGGAACGATTACTTGCCTTAAAAGGTTTGTAGTAAAGCAAAAACCTTATTTGGGTTTTCTAATTTAAGTTTTCTATTTTTAATATCTTTACCTGATTTTGAAAAGAATCAGGTAAAGTTTTTTTTATCGTATCCAGTATAATCATTAAAAAAAATATTCAGTGAGTAACATTATAGTATTAGGTGCAGGTATGGTAGGTAGTGCCATTGCAATTGATTTAGTAAATCAGCACAAAGTAACCTTAACAGATTTAAATAGCACAAGGCTTAATCATGTAAAAGAAAAATGTCAAGACCTTTCCGTTTTACTTCTTGATGTAACCGATAAAAAAAATCTTCAATCGGTCATTAAATCATTCGACCTTGTTATTTGTGCTGTTCCTGGTTTTCTTGGGTTCGAAACATTAAGAACCATCATTCAAGCTGAAAAGAATGTGGTTGACATTTCTTTCTTCCCAGAGAATTCTCTCGAATTAGATAACCTTGCAAAAGAAAAAGGAGTAACGGCTATCGTTGATTGTGGTGTCGCACCTGGAATGGACAATATTATTTTGGGTCGTTACAATGAACTCCTAAAACTTACTAACTTTGAATGCTTGGTTGGCGGATTACCAAAGGTGAAGAAATGGCCTTTCTGTTACAAAGCACCTTTCTCACCCGTTGACGTCATAGAAGAATATACACGTCCTGCACGTTACATCGAAAATGGAAATTTGATTACCCGCGAAGCTTTAACAGATTGTGAGTTTCTTGAATTTGATAAAGTAGGAACGCTTGAATCCTTTAATTCTGATGGGTTACGCTCTATAATATTTACTATGCCGCACATTAAAAACATGAAAGAGAAAACTCTTCGTTATCCCGGACATGTTGAATACGTTAGGGTTTTGAAAGAGAGTGGTTTCTTTAGCAAGGAAAAAATTAATGTGAACGGAACTGAAGTTTCTCCTCTTGATGTTACCAGTAAAATACTTTTTAATGAATGGAAATTGGGTGAAACAGAAGAAGAAATAACTGTGATGCGCATTACCCTAAAAGGTGAAAACAAGAATGGAAACAACGAAGAGGTAGTGTATAATTTGCATGATGAATTCAATGCTGAAACACAAACTTCATCCATGGCACGTACCACAGGATACACAGCTAACTCAGCGGCAAATTTAGTATTGAATGGTTTGTTTACGGAAAAAGGTGTCTTCCCTCCTGAATTAATTGGTAAGCACGAAACATGCTTTAATTTTATACTCAATTATCTTAAAGAGCGAAACATCCATTATGTAAAAACAACAAAGATTTTATAAGTTTCCGAATGGAGTCTAAATAGCTATGATTCGTAGAATTTACCTTGCCACCAATCTTTTTCAATCAATCGTTTTTCTATTTTATCCACCATTTCAAAGTTTTTAATACCTTTCCAATTAGGCGCTATAAGCAAGTGTTTGGGCGATTCGCTTGTGAAGCGCTCAATGATAATATCAGGGCGAAGCAGAGAAACGAACTCAGCAACTAGTTCAACATATTCATCAACATTCATAAAGCTGAACATCTCCGGTGTTTCTTTGTATTGCAAAGCCATCATCGTGTGTTTCACAATTTGTAATTGATGAATCTTAACGGTATTAATCGGAAGCTTCGATAATTCTTTTGCATGATTGAGCATTTCTTCCCTACTTTCTCCTGGTAGATTCAGAATAAGATGCGCACCTAAATGAAGTCCTTTGTTTGCTGCTAGTTCATAGGCTTGTTTCACTTCTTCAAAGGTGTGGCAACGGTTAATTTTGTCCAAAGTCCTATCCAATGTACTTTCTACACCAAACTCAAGCGCCACATAATTTTCATTAGCAATTGCAGAAAGCATATCGATGATTTCTTTTGATATACAATCAGGGCGAGTGCCAATTACTAATCCAATTACATTAGGGTAGGCAAGGGCCTCAAGATACATAGTTTTTAATTCCTCTATCGGTGCATACGTGTTCGTGTACGATTGAAAATAGGCAAAGTAATTTTGAGCAGTATATAGTTTCGAGAAGAAAGTAATTCCATCAGTTAGTTGTTCGCTCACCGTTTTGAAATGCTTTCCATAACCAGGGCTAAAGGTATTATTGTTGCAATACGTGCATCCTCCTAACCCTTTGCTTCCATCTCTATTCGGACAAGTGAATCCTGTATTCAACGAAATCTTTTGAACTCGTTGGTTGAATTTCCTTTTTATGAACGAACTATAGTCATTATATGGTTTGGTTCCCGAAGTCATTATTGCAGTAGTTTTAGTAATAGATTTCCAGCTTCTTCCAAGTTTTCTCCAAACGAAATTATTCCTTCTTCATGACCTGCCATCACCAACACTTTTTTGTTCCGTAAATCTGTTTCATCAAATAATCTTATCATTTCGTTTGCCATTGCTGGTGTACCATATTCTATTTCTTTTTTAGTAGTTGGCATTTCATTCATGTTTTTTTTCCACAAATCGTAGTTGTGAATATGAATAATAGCATTCACCGTTTTATCATATTCGTAAATAACAGCGTGTGTCAACGATTCTGAAGAAGCTAGAATAGGACCTACTGCTGTCAAACTGTTTTTTTCTAAATCATATTCCACCACTTTCGTATAATGCTCATTGTTCAAGGTTTTCAATTTCCCCGTAGCCGAACCAGAAATGATAAACTCATTGTTCTTACTTCGAATACTAATATTTCCAAAACCAATTTCTTCAGCATTCACACCTATCCATCCAAGCGCATACATTTTATTGCGCCATGTATTCAGTTCATTCAATTCACTCATTGGCAAAGCTTCCGACTTTATCCAATTGCAATTGAACTTTATTACACCTGTTTCTTTCATCTATTTATCTTCAGGAAATAACTCTTGTATCGATTTTTTATTCGCCTTGCTTATACCTCTTTCGGTTATAAGTCCCGTGATGAGCCGAGCTGGAGTCACATCAAATCCATAATTCACTGCATTACTTTCCATAGGTGTTACCAAGACAGTTTTTATTTTCCCATCGCACCATCCTTGCATGTATTTTACTTCATCAGCATTTCGTTCCTCTATTTCTATCTCCTTCACCCCATCACTTATTTTCCAGTCGAAAGTAGACGAAGGCAAAGCAACATAAAACGGCACATCATTATCCTTGGCGGCTAATGCTTTCAGATAAGTACCTATTTTATTAGCAGCATCACCTGCATTCGTCACACGATCAGCACCAGTTATCACTAGGTCTACCATTCCGTGTTGCATCAAATGTCCGCCAGTATTATCCGCAATAACCGTATGAGGCACACCTTGCTGCAATAGTTCCCATGCAGTCAAGCTTGCTCCTTGGTTACGTGGTCGTGTTTCGTCCACCCACACATGTATCTTTATACCTCTTTTTTGTGCTTCATACATAGGTGCAGTTGCCGAACCATAATCAACAAATGCCAGCCAACCAGCGTTGCAATGTGTCAATATATTCACCGTTTCTCCTTTCTTTTTTTCGCTAATGGCGGCTATCAATTTCACACCATGTTCGCCTATTTGTTTACAATGGTTCGCATCCTCATCAGCTATCAGCTGTGCCGTTTGCTTAGCCACATATATTTTTTCTTCTATCGTTTTTACTTTCGCTATGGCCTGCAATTGCCTGTTCACAGCCCATTCCAAGTTCACAGCCGTTGGGCGAGTTGCTTTTAGTTTCTTCGCAGCCTCTTGAAGATAGGCTTCCCCATCCTTTTTGCGCTTAGCTTCTAGTGTAGCTATATGCATCCCATAACCCGCTGTAGCACCTATCAATCCTGCACCTCGTATGTGCATATCTTTTATCGACACGCAAACTTCTTCCAATGTGCTCATGTTTTCTATCACAAATTCATGCGGCAAATACCGTTGGTCAATAGCGCACACTACCTTGTCATTGGCTTCATTTAGCCATATCGTTCTGTAATTTTTACTTCCTACTTTCATTTCCTGTTTCCAACTATTCGTTCGCAAATATCGCAATAATAAGCCAACCAACTCTTTGCGAGCTATTTTAATATTTTTCCCTTTTATCAGTCCATCACACGACTTTTATCAGTTATTAGCTCACTATTATTTCTTTATTTTGCATCGCTAAAAATTAACCCTTTAATAAAATAGTTTCTATGAAAATGGTAAGTGCCGAAGAGGCAGTAAAAGTGATTAAATCGAATGATAATGTATACCTACATTCTGCAGTAGCCACCCCCGAACAATTAGTTGACGCCATGGTAGCGCGCCATGCCGAGCTCGAGAACGTAAACCTTTACCACATGCACATCGAAGGAAAGGCTGCTTTCAATAATCCACTATATCAAAATAGTTTCAAAGACCATTGCTTGTTTGTTAGCAACAACACACGCAAAGCCGTACAAAGTGGCATAGCCGATTACATTCCCATTTTTTATAGCGAAGTGCCTCGTGTCTTCCGAAACGGAATCATTCCGCTCGATGTAGCACTAATGCACCTCTCGCCACCCGACAAGCACGGCAATTGTTCCCTCGGAGTATCCGTTGATTGTAGCCTTGCAGCCATGCAATCAGCTAAAATTGTAATCGCTCAATTCAACAAACTCATGCCACGCACCCATGGCGATGGAGTAGTACACATCAGCAAAATCGATTATGCTGTTGAAGTCAACGACCCCATTTTCGAAGTCGATTACGGACAACCTTCCGAACTCGAAATGCAAATCGGAAAAAACGTTGCCTCCATCATCGAAGACGGAGCCACACTTCAAATGGGCGTTGGAGGCATCCCCAACTGTGTCTTAGCATGCCTCACCAATCACAAAAAACTTGGAATACATACCGAGTTATTTTCCGATGGATTAATGGGACTTGTCGAAAAAGGAGTGGTAACAGGCGAATTCAAACGCAAGCACCGTGGCAAAATCGTTTCAGGATTAGTCATGGGCACACGCAAACTCTACGATTTTGTTGACGACAACCCACAAGTCGCAATGCTCGACATTGGCTACGTCAACGACACAGCAGTCATTCGCCAAAACCAAAAAGTTACAGCCATCAATTCCGCCATCGAAGTCGACATGTTCGGCCAAGTATGTGCCGATTCCATTGGATTATTGCAGTATTCAGGCGTAGGCGGACAAATGGACTTCATTCGCGGAGCCATGCTCTCCGAAGGAGGAAAACCCATCATCGCCCTGCCATCCATCACTGCCAAAGGCGAATCTAAAATTGTCAACTTCCTAAAACATGGCGCAGGAGTCGTTACCACCCGTGCACATACCCGTTTCGTTATCACCGAATACGGAGTTGCCGACCTATACGCCAAAAACCTCAAACAACGCGCCAAAGCACTCATCAACATTGCTCACCCAATGCATCGCGAAAACCTTGAGATAGAAGCCATCAAAGTACTCGGAAAGATATAACCCACCTGCCATACATCAGCAATCAGGTTATTTACTATTTAGAATTTAGTATTTAGTGCTTAGTATTTAGAATTTAGTGCTTAGAATTTAGTGCGTTAACCCTTCTACCCCTTCATTCCCCTTAGCCCCGCTTTCCCTTCCAATCTTTTTCTTTGCCCCGAAGAAGGGCAAAGAAAAAGGATTTCCAGTCCAATCGGGCGCAAAAATTCCCTTCTCCACCCTTTATAAACCAGTTTTTCCAATAAAATTCTCTATGTGAAAACCCTATGTACCTAATGTGCCTATGTGGTAAAAAAAACACCCCGAATCCATTTCTACACCACCCAAATCCATTTCTACACCACCCAAATCCATTTCTACACTACCCAAATCCATTTCTACACCACCCAAATCCATTTCTACACTACCCAAATCCATTTCTACAACCCCCCTTTTCATTTCTCCCCCTCCATCTCAATACTCATATCTCAATACTCATATCTCTTCAAGGCCTTCATTACCTCAATTACTTGTTTAGCAGGTTTCACATCGTGCACACGAATGATTTTAGCACCAGCCCCAATGCAGTGAGCATGCAATCCAGAGGCCGCATTTACAGTCTCATTGCTTTGCACGTTCAGTAGTCGGCTAATCATCGATTTTCGCGAAATACCAATAAGGATAGGGTAGGGCAGAGGCTCCAGATAACCGAAATCAGAAATAAGTTCATAGTTTTGCTCCATCGTTTTTCCAAACCCAACACCCGGGTCAATAATAATTTTTTTCACACCCAATTGGTTCAAACGCACTATCTGTGTCCTTAAAAAACTAGCCACCCGATCTTGAATAGTATGTTCAGGCTCCTTCTCATGCATCCTCTCAAACGAGCCATTGTTATGCATCAATACATAAGGCACTTTCAGTTGAGCAATCGTCTCAAACATCATCTCATCAAAAGTCCCACCCGAAATATCGTTGATAATATTCGCACCAGCATCCACCGCTTTTTGCGCAATCTTCGCCCGAAAAGTATCTACCGAAATAACCACATTCGGGAAACATTTTCGCACCGAACTTACCACAGGTATCAATCGTTTTCCCTCCTCCTCTTCACTTATTTCTATCGCGTTTGGCCGTGTCGATAGCGCTCCAATATCTATAATGTCAGCCCCTTCATGTATCATTTTTTCGCTTTGTTTCAGCCAGTTTTCTTCCGTCACATAACTTCCTCCATCCGAAAACGAATCGGGCGTACAATTCAATATCCCCATCACCATTACCTCAGCATGTGGATTAAAAATTTGGCCTATTTTTTGATTAAAAGCCGTATCTTGTGCACTCATTTTTTAATCGAATTTATTGATGAATTTAAATTTGTTGAATCATGAACCTAACTATAAACAATTACTTTTTACTACATGTCGATGACAATAAATAAAACTTCTTCACAATACGATTCAGCCATTTCCGTATGCAAAGATATTTTTTTAAAGAAGATGAAAGATTATGGAACAGCTTGGCGAATACTGCGCACAAGTTCCATCACCGATCAACTTTTTATTAAAGCACAACGAATACGAAATATTGAAGACAAAGGAACACAAAAAATTAATGAAGACATCACTTCCGAATACATTGGCATTATCAATTATTCCATCATCGGGCTCATCCAACTTGGCCTAAAAAACGATGAACGCATGGAACTGCCTGCTGACGAGGTAAGCAAACTATTCGACAAGTATTCCAAAGAAGCCAAAAGCCTCATGGAAAACAAAAACCACGACTATGGCGAAGCATGGCGCGACATGCGATTAAGCTCTTTAACAGATCTTATTTTAATGAAACTACTTCGCATAAAACAAATAGAAGACAACAAAGGCGAGACATTAATCTCCGAAGGGGTAGATGCTAACTTCCATGATATGATTAATTACGGTGTATTTTCATTAATAAAGCTTAACGAGTAAATAATAGAATAATTAAAAAATAACAATACATAATATGAAAATAATAACAGGGTTTTTTAGAGTTTTTGTTGGGTGTTTGTTCATCTTTTCAGGTTTTATCAAAGCAAACGACACCTTAGGTTTTTCCTACAAGTTGGTAGAGTACTTCGAAATATTCGCTAAGAACATTCATTTTTTCGAGTACTTTATTCCCATCACCACACCTCTTGCAATATTCTTAGTGGTATTCGAAATCGCACTAGGATTTGCATTACTCATGGGGGCTCGCACCAAACTAACACTTTGGTTATTGTTTCTCTTAATTGTGTTCTTCACCTTCTTAACCTTCTATTCAGCATATTTCGATAAAGTACGCGAATGTGGATGTTTTGGAGATTTTTGGCACCTCACACCTTGGCAGTCTTTCACCAAAGATTTGGTCTTATTGGTTTCAGTTATTATTTTGTTTATCGGCCAAAAGTACATCAACCCTCTGTTTGGTAAAAAAATGGAGAATGGTTTATTGATTTTCTTCGTGCTTCTTTCCACCGCCTTTCCGCTTTATACCTATAATTATCTTCCTATCTTAGATTTTCGTGCGTATGCAATTGGCAAAAACATACCTGCTCAAACCAAAGGTGTGCCTGACGAGGTAAAGTTTTATTATACTTTAAAAGATAAGAAAACAGGAGCATCCAAAGAGTTTGATGCATGGCCAGCTGATTGGGACAAACAATATGACTATCTTAGCAGTAGGCAAGAAGTCACAAAAAAAGGTATCGACCCTAAGATTAAAGATTTCTCAATCGCGAAACCCGAAGGAGGCGATTATACTCAAGATATCATCGAAAATCCCAATTATAATTTCCTTTTGATTTGCTATGATTTGTCATTAGCGAACAAAGAAGTGTTCGGAAAAATTAATGATTTCGTGGCATTGTGTAAACAAGAAAATATAACCTTTGCAATACTCACTTCATCTAGCAAAGAAACGATTGATAAATTTAAAGAAGAAACAAAGGTTACTGCTGATTTCTACAATACCGATGGTACAGTGCTAAAAACGATGATTCGATCAAATCCTGGATTGATGTTACTAAAAGGAGGAACAGTTATAGATATGTGGCATTATCATCGTTTCCCTTCATACAACGATGTGAAACAAAAAGATTTTAAATAGTAACAAGTGATTAGATTTCTTGTCAAACGTCTTTTTTATGGGTTTCTTGTATTGTTGGGCGTTATCACCTTAGTCTTTCTTTTGTTCAATGTCTTACCAGGTGATCCTGCACGAATGATGCTTGGGCAGCGTGCCGACAAAGCATCAGTTGATATCATTAATCGCGATTTGGGAAGAGATCGTCCTTTGCTCACTCAATTTGTAATGTACCTGAACGACCTATCACCTCTCTCTATACATAATGAAAAGGAAAAAGAATCTGCCATTTTTTTGGACGAAAAAAAATATTCTTTTCTTCGATTATTCCCAGTTTCAAGCTCGAAGGTATTAATTATTAAACAGCCCTATCTTCGAAGATCTTATATCACAAAACGAAAGGTCTCTGAGATTATTAGTAAAACACTTCCTGCTACAGCATTACTTGCATTCTCAGCCATTGCTTTCGGTGCATTTTTCGGAATTCTTCTCGGAATACTTTCTGCCATAAAAAAGAATACTTGGGTGGATAAGTTTTCATTAGTGTTTGCTGTTTTCGGTATGTCGTTGCCATCGTATTTTGTGGGTTTAATCATCGCTTGGGTGTTCGGCTTTTTGTTGTTTAAGTATACAGGCTTAAATAACGAAGGATCATTGTTCACATTTGATGATTTTGGTGAACGACATTTAGTCTTAAAAAATTTAATACTTCCCGCCATCACTCTTGGCTTACGACCTTTAGCGTTGATTATTCAATTGATGAGAAGTTCGTTGCTAGAAGTGATGTCTCAAGATTATATTCGAACCGCCACTGCCAAAGGTTTAAGCTATTATAAAGTGGTTATGAAACACGCATTAAAGAATGCAATGAACCCAGTAGTTACGGCCGTATCAGGGTGGTTTGCAGGCTTAATGGCTGGAGCAGTATTTGTCGAAATTATTTTCAATTGGCGCGGAATTGGTTTTGAAGTGGTGGAAGCACTAAACAATAATGATTTGCCAGTAGTAATGGGTGCAACGCTTATCTTTGCGGTTGTATTTGTTATCATCAATATTTTGGTAGACATAATTTATGGCTTACTCGATCCGCGTGTAAGGGTAAGTTAGATATGGCGATTTTAGGATGTGATACAATAGTAATAACAATTTAGATACAATATGCAATGAGAAAAAAGATAGTAGTAGGGAATTGGAAAATGAACAAGACTTTTGCTGAGGGATTGCAATTGGTCGAGGAACTTTTAGCATCTCAACATGATGCTGCTATAACAAAAATTATTGCACCTCCTTTTATTCATCTTTCGGCAATTACCGAAAGAGTGAAGTCGGAGAATGGATTTGAAGTTGCGGCACAGAATTGTCATCAAGCTTCAAAAGGTGCATTTACAGGCGAAGTTTCAGCCGAAATGATTGTTTCCACTGGAGTGAAAAATGTCATCATTGGTCACTCCGAAAGAAGAATTTATTTGGGCGAAGATAGTACGATGCTTGCACAAAAAGTAAATCTCGCTTTAGCGAATAATCTTACACCAATTTTCTGCCTTGGCGAAAGTTTGGAGGATAGAAACACAAATCTTCATCTTGAAAAAGTGAAACAGCAACTCAAGGAAGGATTGTTTCATTTGTCTTCTACAGATTTTTCAAAACTAATCATTGCTTACGAACCTGTATGGGCAATTGGTACAGGCTTTACAGCCACCACTCATCAGGCGCAAGGGATGCACAATTTTATTCGAGCCGAAATAAATAAAAAATACGGGAAACAGATATCAGAAAGTACGGCAATTCTTTATGGAGGAAGTTGCAATGCGGAAAATGCAAAAGATTTATTTTCTTGTATCGATGTAGATGGAGGGTTAGTTGGTGGTGCATCACTCAAGGCCAACGATTTTATTACAATTGTAAATTCATTTTCTTAATTTTCTTCTGCTTTGTCAAATTATATTGAACTTACTGTTGAAGTACAACCTCGCGAACAAGGTAGTGATGTTCTGATTGCTCAGTTATCTGAACTCGGCTACGAAAGTTTTGTTGAATCATCCTCGGGTTTTTTAGCTTATATTTTACAGGATACCTTTGATGAAGGCTCGGTTAAGGCAATGTTCGAAGAATATAGTTCTATTTTTCAAGTTCACTATTTCACAAAAATTATTCCTCAACAAAACTGGAACAAGGAATGGGAGAGTAATTTTCAACCCATCGATATAGAAGGAAAGTGCTTTATCCATGCTCCATTTCATGAACCAAAGAACGATTATCAATTCAATATAGTAATTGAGCCCAAAATGTCTTTTGGTACAGGTCACCATGATACAACACAACTCATGATATCAAATTTGATGAATCTGGATGTGTCTAAGAAGTCATTGCTTGATATGGGATGTGGTACAGGCATATTAGCCATTTTGGCTTCAAAGTTAGGAGCAAATCCTATTCTGGCTATTGATATTGACGAATGGAGTTTTCAGAACACTATCGAGAATCTTGAAAAGAACAAAATTACGAATGTGTCGACACTGCAAGGCGATGCTTCATTGCTCCATCTTAGGAAATTTGATATCATTCTTGCTAATATCAACAAAAATTTACTTCTGAGAGATTTGAAGTTTTATTGCCATTCGCTCGAATCAAATGGACATTTATTGATCTCTGGTTTCTTTATAACCGATGCCGAAGAACTTACATTAAAGGCGACATCATTAGGCCTTCACTTCATCAATTCTTCTATTAGTAATGATTGGGCAGTGTTACATTTTGCACTCTAAATAAGTAAGGTTATTTAACTATGAAAAGATTCTTTGTATTAATTCTTCTATTTGTAACATTTTTAACGCTTTCATGTCAAAACAAAAGTGCAGTTTCTCTCCTTAAATCTGACAATCCGCCTACCGTTGAATATCGCACACTCGATGCACCCATCGCTGAATCTAAAATAACGAAACTTATCAAAGGTTTTGACAAAAATGATCACTTTGGCGCTAGTGGAATATATTCAAATGGTAATTATTTCTACATTACATTTGACAACACTCATGAGATTGCAAAAGTTCTGAATACTTTACCGAGTAATAGTAAGATGAATCAATTGATTGGTAAAAAAAAGGGGAAGTCGAACTACGAGGGAATCACTTTTGATCCTTCTTCTAATCACTGGTATGTGGTGGAAGAAAGCCAGCCCAAGGATAGTTTGTATTCCCCTCGTATCAATCAATTTGATCAGTCATTTGTTCTTGAAAATGTTAATTGGTCTAACTCAATATTTACCGAAGTTAATGCAAACAAGGCATTTGAAGGTGTTGCTTTTGT
>CAIWDF010000154.1 GCA_903911435.1 uncultured Bacteroidota bacterium | reverse complement strand
TTATACAGTAACTGGTACAGACGGAAATGGCTGTATCAATACATCAACCATAAGCGTAACTGTAAATAGCTTACCAACAGTAGGAGCAACAGCAAGTTCATTAAGTGTATGTTCAGGCTCAAGTGTAACGTTAACAGGAACCGGAGCAAATAGCTATAGTTGGACCGGAGGAGTATCTGATGGTGTATCATTCATACCAAGCACAACAGATAGTTATACAGTAACTGGCACAGACGGAAATGGCTGCATCAACTCATCTACAGTAACTGTTTCGGTTACAACAATTCCAACTGTTGATTTGGTTTCAGATCAAACAATTTGTAACGGTGCTTCTACTTTGCCAATTAACTTTACAGGTATTGTAGCAGGTACTTCCTTCGATTGGGTTAATAGCGATCCTTCAATTGGATTATCCTCAAGTGGAACTGGTAATATTGCTTCTTTTATCTCATCAAACAGCGGAAATTCAATTGTTACGGCAATAATTACCGTAACTCCTAATTTGAATGGTTGTTTGGGTAATAGCACGAACTTCAACATTGTGGTTAATCCGACACCAAACGTGAACATGATTCTTGATCAATCTGTCTGCAACAGCACGGTGATTGCTCCAATAGTTTTTGCAGGAACAGCTTCCATATACAACTGGACTAATAGTAACACGGCTATTGGTTTGGGTGCTAGCGGAACAGGTAATATACCTTCATTCACTGCTACAAATAATGGAACAACTTCAATTTCTGCTATTATTTCTGTCTCTCCTTCCGCAAATGGATGTACAGGAAATACGATGAATTTTACAATAACTGTAAATCCAACACCAGTAACTCCGATTGCTAGTTCAAACACTCCTGTTTGTGAGGGTGGTTCAATTAATTTGACATCAACAGCTGCGATTGGCGCTGACATTAATTGGTCTGGTCCAAATTCTTATACGTCAAATAGCCAGAATCCAGTTATTTCTCCAGCTACGTTGAGCATGTCAGGAACATACTCGGTAACTGTGACGAATTCTTTGACAGGATGTGTTAGTGCCGCAGGAACTACAATTGTGACTGTAAATCCACTCCCAAATTCACCTATCGCAAGCAGTAATTCACCAGTTTGTCTTGGTGATTCTATTATATTCTCTACAACAGTCGTTACAGGTGCTATTTACACATGGAATGGTCCTGGATTCAGTTCTTCATTCCAAAATCCTATTATCCCTTCTGCTTCAATCGGAATGGCCGGAACCTATAGCCTAGTGATAACAGCTAATGGATGTACTTCTGTTCCTTCAACAGTTCAAGTTGTTATTAATAATTGTTATGGAGTAGATTTAAGTGTTACCAAAACAGTTAACAATATTCATCCGCTTGTTGGAAACAATGTTGTGTTTACAATTGTCGTTACGAACAACGGCCCGAATGAAGCAACCAATGTTGTGGTAACCGATTTATTACCTAGTGGATATTCCTATGTTTCTTCTACTACCACAGTGGGAACATACAATAATTCAACAGGATTATGGACTGTAGGAACAATAGTTAATAATGGTAGCGAAACATTAACAGTTACGGCTACTGTCAATCCTACAGGAAATTATTTGAACACAGCATCTGTAACTGGAGATGGAGTTGATCCTAATAACTTTAATAACGCTTCATCTGTTGAAACATTACCTGAGGTGTTAAGTATTCCTGAAGGATTCTCACCAAATGGTGACGGTGTGAATGATGTTTATGTGATAAAGGGTATAGAGAATTATCCAAATAATACTTTTGTAATTTTCAACAGATGGGGTAACAAGGTATATCAGGCTAATCCTTATCAAAACACTTGGGATGGAAATTCTACTACTGGCTTAAGAGTAGGAGGGGATCAATTACCAATTGGAACATATTTCTTTGTGCTTGATTTAGGTGATGGAACGACACCGTATAAGGGAACAATTTATTTAAACAGATAAAATACTAGTATCAACGAATTGAAAAATAATAAAAAATGAAAACACTAAAAAGAATAACAATAACAATAGCAATAGCTATCACTTTTGGAAGTTTAACTTTGAATGCCCAACAGGATGCAATGTATACTCATTACATGAACAATACCTTAGTTGCAAATCCTGGTTATGCTGGAAGTAGAGATGCATTGACTGTTACTGCGCTTCACCGTTCTCAATGGGTCGACTTCAAAGGAGCGCCTATAACGCAAACGTTGACAATGCATACTCCATTAGCCAATAAGCATATTGGAATTGGAATGTCTGTACTTAACGATGTTGTTGGTCCAATTCATAACACTTCATTCTACGGTGATTTCGCTTACATACTTCAACTAACTGCTAAGTCTAAATTGGCTCTTGGATTGAGTGCAGGAATGAATGTTCTTCAGGCAAGTCTTCAAGGGATTCAATTGGATCAGCAAGATGACCCTACATTTCGTGATAATGTTAGTAATAAGGTTACCCCTAATTTTGGCTTCGGAGCTTACTATTATAGAGAACGTTTTTATGTAGGTGTTTCTGTTCCGAATTTACTACAGAATAGTATCTCCGTAACTCACACTGTTGATGGGAATACGCTTGTAGCTAAAGAGCAAAGGCACTATTTTATTATCGCTGGAACAATGTTACCTATTTCTGATAATCTTGCTTTTAAACCAACCACTTATATTAAAGTAACACCTGCAGCTCCAATAGAAGCTGATGTTACAGCGTCTTTCATTTTAATGAAAAAATTATTGGTTGGCGCAATGTTTCGTACAGGTGATGCGTTTGGTGGGCTTGTTGGGTTAGATCTTACTGATCAATTCCACATTGGTTATTCTTATGATTGGTCTTATGGTTTGAAATCATTTAAGTATAATCAAGGGAGTCATGAAATAGTATTACGTTACGACTTCATATTTTTTGATAAGAAAAGAATACGTTCACCTAGATATTTTTAATTTTGCACAAAACGAACTCTATGAAAAAATTACTTTTAACCACCTCTATTCTTGTTGGGCTTAGTATTGGCCTTTTTGCTCAAAAATCTAACAAAGAAACGAGTGGTGATAAATATTATGATTATTATTCCTTTGATAAAGCTGTTGAAAGTTATTTGGGCGCAAAAGACTTAAGTATGGAAGGACAACGAAAACTAGCTGATAGTTACCGTCATCTTGATAAAACTTTACAATCGGAAGCCATCTACTCTCGTTTCATTAATAATACCTCTGGAGTGAATGCAGATGATTATTATCAATATGCAATGGTGCTTAAGTCGAATGGGAAATATGATCAAGCTGCTAAATGGATGGAGAAATTCAAAGAGGTGAAGCCAAATGATTTAAGAGCAAAAAATTATGCAGCGGATAACTCTCAGTTAACCAACTTACAAAAAGATGATGGTAAATATAAAATTACTCACCTTGATGTGAATACCGCTGACGAAGATTTTGGGACTGCCTATTACAAAAACAAAATTGTTTTTGCTTCAAGTCGTGAAACACCAAAATTAATCCGAAGAGAATACAATTGGAATAGAAAACCTTTTTTGGATTTATACGTTTCAGATGTTGATCACGATCAATTGAAAACTCCACAAAATTTCAGCAAAACTCTTAATGGGAAGATGCATGATGGTCCTGCAACATTTAATTCAGAAGGTACCTTTATGGCTTTCACAAGAGACAACTATACAGATAAAAGTAAAGATGGGGTGATTAAACTTCAGATTTACTTCAGCAATTTTAAAGAAGGAGAATGGACAGCACCGGAAGCTTTCGCGCTTAATAATTCAGAATATTCTGTTGGTCATCCCAGTTTGACACCAGATGGAAACACAATGTTTTTTGTAAGCGATATGCCTGGAGGTTTTGGAGCTGCAGATTTGTATAAAGTTTCTAAAGATGACAAAGGGAAATGGGGAAAACCTGAAAACTTAGGCGATAAGATAAATACTGAAGGAGACGAAATGTTCCCTTTTTATCAAGAAACGAATGGAGAAGGTATTTTGTTCTTTTCTTCAAACGGTCGATTAGGGCTAGGTGGTTTAGATAATTTCTTTGTGCCTGTTGTCGACAATGGATTCGGGAAGGTAAGAAATTTTGGCACCCCACTGAATTCTCAATCTGATGACTTTGCATTGATAATCGATGATAAATTTGGAAAAGGTTATTTTTCATCAAATCGTGTTGGTGGTGCTGGTGATGATGATATTTACTCATACGAATTATTAAAAGGTTTGGAAGTTGGTAAAAAACTTAAAGGTGTTGCTAAGGACCAATCTGGAAATCCTATTCCTAATGTATTTATTCAATTACTTGACGAATCAGGAAATGTGATTGACACCATTACTACTAAAGATGATGGTTCTTACACTTTCCTTGTCGATTCGGATAAGAAATTCAAGCTGGTAGGTACTAAACCATCCTATATTGATGGAGACAGCCTTACTAATACATTCGGAAAGGACATTGTGGTTAAAGCTGATTTGTTTTTAACCAAGAGTGAAAATATTGTTGCTCGTAAAGTTCTAGTTTCTGAAGACATAAAGGTTGGTGTTGATTTGGGTAAAATTATGGAACTACATCCAATATACTTCGATTTGAACAAATACGAAATTCGTCCAGATGCTAAAATAGAATTGGATAAAATCGTAAAAATTATGAACGACTATCCCGATTTGGTTATTGAGTTAGGGTCGCACACGGATTGTAGAGCTTCTAAAGATTACAATCTAATCCTTTCGAACAATAGAGCGCGCGAATCAGCAGCTTATATCAAATCGCGTATCACTCGTCCAGGTCGTATTTACGGAAAGGGATATGGTGAAACGAAACTTGTAAATGGTTGTGCTTGCGAAGGCGATGTTGTTTCTGATTGTCCTGATTCGGAACATCAAAAGAACAGACGTACTGAATTCATTATTGTGAAAAAATAATTTCTTCACTTAAATAAAAAAAGAGGGATAACATTTGTTATCCCTCTTTTTTTTGAATAATATTTATGCGAACTAAAATCGGTATAAAACAAAAAAGAGACTTCAATTAGAGTCTCTTTTTTGTTAATTGTGAGTTTGTATGTCTAGCTAACCACTTTCTTAACTAAGTCAGCAGCTTCTTGCAATGTGATTGCTGAATATACTTTTAAGCCAGACTCGTCAATTATCTTTTTTGCTTCAATTGCATTTGTACCTTGCAAACGAATAATGATAGGTACATTAATATTCCCCATATTCTTATAAGCATCAACAATTCCTTGAGCAACTCTGTCGCAACGTACAATCCCTCCGAAAATATTAACCAATATTGCTTTTACGTTTTTATCTTTCAAAATGATACGGAAAGCTTGTTCCACTCTAGCAGCATTTGCTGTTCCTCCTACATCGAGGAAGTTAGCAGGGTCTCCACCGGAAAGTTTAATGATGTCCATGGTGGCCATTGCCAATCCAGCACCGTTTACCATGCATCCTACGTTACCATCAAGTTTCACATAATTTAAGTCATGTTCGCCTGCTTCAACTTCGGTTGGGTCTTCTTCGGTAACATCACGCAACGATGCTAAATCAGGATGACGGAATAATGAATTGTTATCTAACGATACTTTCGAATCAACCGCTATGATTTTATTGTCTGATGTTTTCAAAACTGGATTAATTTCGAACATCGATGAATCGGTTGCTTCGTAAGCTTTGTAAAGCGATGCAACAAATTTAGTCATTTGCTTAAATGCCTCACCTGAAAGCCCAAGATTAAAGGCAACTTTGCGACATTGAAAATCGCGCAACCCAACTTTTGGATCAATCTCTTCTTTAAATATTAGTTGAGGTGTATTGTGCGCAACAGTTTCAATGTCCATTCCTCCTTCGGTTGAGTATACGATGGTATTGCGTCCTTTTGCCCTGTCGAGTAGTACCGACATGTAGAACTCCTTTGTAGGTGTTTCTCCTGGATAATATACGTCTTGTGCGATTAATACCTTATTTACCTTTTTACCTTTTTCACCTGTTTGTAAGGTTACAAGCATGTTTCCAAGAATATTACCCGAAATAGTTTGTACATCTTCCAACGATTTTGCCAATGCAACACCTCTTTGTTCGGTACCTTGTATTTTCCCTTTCCCTCGTCCTCCAGCATGTATTTGGGCTTTTACTACCCACCAACCTGTTCCAGTTTGTATTTTCAACAACTTGGCTGCTTCAACAGCTTTTTCAGGCGACTCAGCCACAATGCCTTCTTGCACTGCTACTCCAAACGATTTTAATAAGGCTTTCCCTTGATATTCGTGTATATTCATATTACGTAATTTTATTTAATTAAGAAGTTTCAAAAGTATGCTTTTTATTGGAACAAAAAATATGATTTCTAGCAATATTTCCATTCATCTTTTACAAATCCAGCGTTATTTGTGCATCGCCTTCATCTTTTTTATTCTTTTTATCTTTTTTCTCTTCCGATGGAAGTTTTATTTCTGCATTCAGTTGCTGGTCTATCGAGATAATCGGTTTCTCACCTCCAACCCTCTCCCCTTCGGGGAGAGGATTAAGGAGAGGGGCTTTCTTTTTCATTGCTTCCAGCGGACTCAAACCGCTTTCTTCAAACTCATCCAGTATTTCTTCCTCTATTATTATTTCTTCGGGTGGCAAAAGATTTATCTCTTTCACTTTCGAGTACGAAAGTTTATTTCCTTTTGCTTTCAATCCTTTCACTTCAATAAACTCCGAAAGTTTTATGGTTTGGTCAGGAATTTCTTTGTCTTTCACCTTACTGAATTTTACTTCCACCACCGGCAATGCCTCTGTAGTTACTATTTCCAATCTTGAGCCTTCTGCTTCCGAAATAAACAATACCTTTTTATCAGTAGCTTCTACAATGAATCGTTTTACAAAATACGTTTTCGATTCTCCATCCAGATAGATAGCCGACACCGGTTTTGCAGGATTAAACTTTTCTATCACCACCATGTCTTCATCAAAGTGAGTTGTCAGTTCGAAACCTGTTAAGCGGTAATTACCCGATTGTGTAATACAAAGTATTTTATCCGTAGGGCCAAAACTGCCAAGGAAAGTTCCTCGTTTATCCGTATTCAGACGTTGTACTGTATCATCAAAAAATACATCAATAGCGCCAAGCGTAGAAACACCTTTTTGCTTCAATATAATTTTCCTTACTGCATATTTCGTTACCACATTACCCATCGAGTTACGGCCTTTTATGGCAAGGTCAGCAAAGTTTATATCCCATTGCACCTTGCGCAATCCCGGCAAAGCTTTCAGTTGCACTTCCACTATTTCCGATTCCCCGTTAGGGTTAGCCGTAAAGTAAAGCACTTCCGAATCCTTCGTTCCTTTGGTCAATGCATACGATTTGTCTCTCGTCACACCCGTCACCGGAAAGCGTTTCATAAACACACTTCCGTTTTTTCCGTCACGGTATATCATGTTGTACACTGTGCGTTCATCGTTTTTCTTAAACACAGCTATGTGCAACAAATCTTTTCCTACAAAAGCTTTATCCGTCACCTTACTCACCTGCATGGTTCCATCCTTGCGGAAAACAATGATATCGTCAATGTCCGAACACTCGCTGATAAACTCATCCTTCTTCAAACCATAACCCGCAAATCCTTCTTCGCGGTTTACATATAGTTTTTCGTTAGCCACCACCACACTTGTAGCTACTATCGTTTCAAACGATTTTATTTCTGTTTTACGCTCTTTGCCCACACCATATTTCTTTTTCAAATTCTTGAAATATTCAATGGCGAATTCAATCAGGTTGGCTAAATGATGGTCTATTTCTTTTATTCTTGCCTCCAATGCCTTCATCTTTTCATCCGCCTTAAACGAGTCGAAGCGGGTAATACGAATCATCGGTATCTGAGTCAGTTTTTCAAAATCTTCATTCGTTATTTCTCGGATAAATTGTTTTTTGTATTTCGCAAATCTTCCGTCCAGATAACCAAACAAGCTGGTTTTGTCAGCATAGTTCTTAAAATCGATATACATCTCATCCTTTATAAATATCTTTTCAAGCGATGCAAACATAAACGACTCCTGCAATTCACCTTTCTCTATTTCCAGCTCACGTTTCAGCAGTTCCAGCGTAGCGTAGGTCGATAGTCTTAAAATTTCGTTTACACCAACAAACTTCGGCTTGTCGTTTTCTATAATACATGCATTGGGCGACACCGACAACTCGCAATCCGTAAACGCATACAGCGCATCTATCGTTTTATCAGGCGAAATTCCCGGAACCAGATGAATCACTATCTCCACATTCTCCGAAGTATTATCCTCTACCTTCCGTATCTTTATCTTTCCTTTGTCGTTTGCCGCCACTATCGTGTCTATAAGCGAACCCGTGGTAGTGCCAAACGGAATCTCGTTTATCACCAGTGTTTTCTTATCCAGTTGCGATATCTTGGCCCTTATCCTCACTCGTCCACCCCTCAACCCATCGTTGTAATTGCTAAAGTCGGCCATACCTGCCGTAGCAAAATCGGGCATAATGTCTGTTTTCTTACCCCTCAACACCGCCACCGAAGCATCGCACAACTCATTAAAATTATGCGGCAGCATCTTACAGGCCAGCCCCACAGCTATTCCTTCCACACCCTGAGCCAGCAATAGCGGAAACTTCACCGGCAATGTTTCCGGCTCCTTATTCCTTCCGTCATAGCTCGTCAGCCATTTGGTCGTTTTGTCGTTAAACACCACCTCCAGTGCAAACTTGCTCAGCCTTGCCTCTATGTATCGCGGAGCAGCAGCCCGGTCGCCTGTAAGTATATTGCCCCAGTTACCCTGTGTGTCTATCAGCAGGTCCTTCTGCCCCAGTGCCACCAGCGCATCGCCTATACTCATATCCCCGTGAGGGTGATACTTCATCGTATGACCTATTATATTCGCCACCTTGTTATACCGCCCGTCATCCAAATCTTGCATCGAGTGCAATATCCGCCTCTGCACCGGTTTCAGCCCGTCCTCCACATAAGGCACAGCTCGCTCCAGTATTACATACGAAGCATAATCCAAAAACCAGTTTTGATACATCCCCGACACATGAATCACATTATGCAATTCCTCTCCCCCTGTCAATTCTTCATTTATATTTTCTTCTTCGTTCATTTATTTCCTTTTGCCAATTTGTTTATTTTTATTTTTTTCCGGCAGATAATTTTCTTTTGAAACTACTTTTTCACCAGTTTTAATCTCCAATGCTTTTCTTGCGTTTCCAGCAATTGTTCCTCCTTGTTTGGCTGCAATTTTGTTTTGAACAAACCCTTTAGGATTTTTTGTTTTAACTATCGCAGTTGTTGATGCCTCTCCAAGCATTGAAAAAATTAATTCCAAATCGGTCATGTGGTCTCGAAGATTTTGACTCTTCAGTCCTTTCACATTTTTATATTCCGAAGGAGTTAATCCAAATGTGGCTTTCGAAATTTCTGAGGTAAGTATTGAATATTCCTTGTTCTCCTTCACTCCTCTGTTTTTCCACTCTTCGGTTAATTCTTCGCGTATTGCTATACTTCGCATTCGCTTCTCAATCCAGTCATCCGGGTAACCTTTGAGTTTATATAATTCCCTTGTCCGTTGAGTTGCCAGTTCAGGGTTTTCAATTTCATCTAATCTGTCAGACCCTACTTGTGCCAACCAAAGTTTAAAGGGCTCTGCTTTTGGAGAGGGCACAGATTGTATGATACGTAACAATCCTTTTGCATTAGCACAACCCATTTTTTGCTTACCTCCAGCAGTTTCTACAAAAAGGGTAGGTACAAATTGTACCCAACCTTTAGCAAGTTCTGCATCTCGCTGACGCATTTTCTTTAAATACTGCTTAGGGTCGCTGCTATCAGTTAATACAGCTATAACATCTTCTACAACAAAATACCATTTCTGCTCATCCTCGTTCCATACCGAACGAATTTGTTTGCTCTCAAATAATTTTATAGTGCTCATTTTTATCTAAAAGTAATTTCTTCCTTATTTATATTTTTAGTTTCCTAAAAGGCATAAAGCTAGTAAGCAGTGTATTTGAATTTTTCACCTGCAAAAGTATTATTATAATTTATTTAAAAAATCAGAATCTATTATTACTTTTCCACAAAGGCGGGAGGGGGGGAATGGTTAGCTTTACGAAATACGGAACTTTACGAAATACGAATGGTACGAATTTACGAATGGGGAAGAATGTAGAATTCACAATTAAGAATTGGGGATTAACAAAGAGAGAAGTGGATTTAACAAAGGGGGAAATTGTCTCAACAAAGGGGGAAGCCGTTTCAACAAAAGAAGAAGTTGTTTCAACAAAGGGGGAGACCGTTTCAACAAAGGGGGAGATAGTTTCAACAAAGGGGGAGATCGTTTCAACAAGTGGGGAGATTGTTT
>CAIWDF010000153.1 GCA_903911435.1 uncultured Bacteroidota bacterium | reverse complement strand
CATATATATATATGTGTATCCCATCACACTATTTCCCCTATCTCTTCCAATATTTTCTCAATCTCTTCTCATATTTTGCCTGTCTCTTTCAATATTTCCCCTATCTCTTCTCGTATTTTCCCTGTCTCTTTCAATATTTTCTCAATCGTTGCTCATATTTTCCCTATCGTTCCCAATATTTTCTCAATCGTTGCTCATATTTTCCCTATCGTTGCTCGTATTTTCCCTATCGTTGCCAATATTTTCTCAATCGCTGCTCATATTTTCCCTATCGTTCTCAATATTTTCTCAATCGTTGCTCGTATTTTCCATATCGTTCCCAATATTTTCTCAATCGTTGCTCGTATTTTCCATATCGTTTTACCAAATCGCAAAAAAACATCACTTTTTTAAGCCCCAAAACCCCATTTCCTCCCTTACCCCACCTTTCATATTCCATTTATGCTCCATTTTTCCATTTCATGCTATATTTTTTTTCTCCGTGCTCGTCCTCTTTATCCCTGTCGACCTCTCCTAAATGTGTGTGGACTTCTCCCAAATGCCTGTCGACCTCTCCCAAATGCATGTGGACTTCTCCCAAATGCCTGTCGACCTCTCCTAAATGCGTGTGGACTTCTCCCAGATGCCTATCGACCTCTCCCAAATGTGTGTGGACTTCTCCCAAATGCCTGTCGACCTCTCCTAAATGTGTGTGGACTTCTCCCAGATGCCTATCGACCTCTCCCAAATGTGTGTGGACTTCTGCCAAATGCCTGTCGACCTCTCCAAAATGCGTGTGGACTTGTTCTTTTTCTCCATCGACTTCCTCCTTTTGAGTGTCGACTTATGTCTTTTAGTCATCAACATGCTCTTTTTCACTCAAAACATGCTCCTTTTTGCTAATTCATGCTCATTTTCTCCTTTTCATGCTCATCTTTCACATCCCATGCTCGCATTTTTCTCATGCTCATAATAGCGTCTCATGCTCGTAATCCATTTTATGCTCGCAAATTTGATCCATGCTCATCACTCAACCTCATGCGCATAATTCATTTTTGTGCTCTTTCACAACTGCCTATTGCCTATTGCAGAATTGCCTACTGCCAAATTGTAAAATTGGTGAATTGCAAAATTGCAGAATTGTAATTTACAGATTACTCATAAAATAATCGGTAACCTTATTGAACAAATGCACACGGTCTTTGCCTAGCACATTGTGTTCGTGTCCCGGATAAACATAATAGTCTACTTGTTTACCTTTATCTACACATGCTTTCAGAAACATCAAACTATGTTGCCACACCACCACATTGTCTTGCGTGCCATGTATCAACATCATTTTGCCTTTCAAATTATCAATGTATTTCATCACATTGGCTTCTTCGTAGCCCTTAGGGTTGGCTTGCGGAGTATCCATGTATCGTTCGGTATACATTATTTCATAGTAACTCCAATCAATCACCGGACCACCAGCCACAGCTACTTTAAACAAATCGGGATAACGAGTCATGATGCTAGTAGTCATAAATCCACCAAAGCTCCAACCCATCAAACCCATACGTGCAGCATCCACATATTTCAACGCTTTCAAATAATTAATTCCAACCAACTGGTCGCGCATCTCCACAGTGCCTAAGTGCTGAAAACTTGCTTGTTCAAATTCCAAACCTCTGTTATTACTTCCTCTTCCATCCATCGTGAACACCACAAAACCTCTTTCGGCCATGTATTGCAACCACATGTCGCCTCCACCATTCCAAGTATTGTTGATGAGTTGAATACCAGGACCATTGTAAAGATAAACAATGGTAGGGTATTTTTTTGTTGAATCAAAATCGATGGGCTTAAACATCCTACAGTACAAATCGTCACCAGCTTCGCTTTTCAATTTGAATATCGACAGTTGTCCCAACTTATAGTCTTTAAGCGGATTCTCTGATAGTTTCAATGTTTCTATTTTTTTTCCTGCATTGGTGTTCAAGCTAATTTCGCGCGGCACCGCAAGCGATTGAAAGTTGTCAATAAAATATTTTTTCGAATCGCTTATCAATACCGTATGTGTTCCTTCGCCTTGTGTAAGTCGAGTGATGCTGCAATCTTTCAAACTCAATTTATAGAAATTTCGAGTCACACCACTTTCTGCTGTAGAAGTATAATACACATATTCACCTTTATCATCAAAGCCAGCAAAATCAGTCACCACCCATTTAGCAGCTCCATTAGCAGCTTGCTGTATCATCAAATCTTTGTAATGCTCAGCATTTGTTTCGAATTTCAAAAGATAAAGATGATTGTATCCAGTGTTCTCCGATTGAAAAATAAATTCATCGTTATGATTAGGAACAAAGACAATAGGATGAGTAGGATGAACATACTTAGCATTCTTCTCGGTGTAATAGGTTCGTTCGAAATCGCCTGTAGTAGCGCTGTAAGAGTTGAGATGCATTTCATTTTGGTCGCGGTTCAGCACTTGAATAAAAATATGTTGTTCGTCCGGACTCCAAGCTATATTGGTTAAATACTGTTCTTTGGGTTCGCCTGTTTTCAGAAACACGGTAGTCTTTTTCGCCACATTGTACACTCCCACCGTCACCTCATGACTCTTGTCGCCAGCCATCGGATACTTTATTTCTTTGGCTTTAGCAGGGCGCTTGGTCCAATCGATAATCGGATAATCAGTCACCATGCGTTGGTCCATTCTGTAAAATGCAAGCACATCACCCTTTGGCGACCAATAGGTTCCTTTCGTAATTCCGAATTCATTTTGATGCACCGACTTTCCATTCACAATATTTTCGTCAGCATCGTCAGTCACTGCACGTTTTCCTTTTCCATCATCCACAAACAAATTATTTTTGATGGTGTAAGCTACATAGTTGGTAACACTAGCCATATCCATGTTCTCGGTTTCCGAGTCGCGGGTGTTTTCAATCGCCATGGTTTTGGTTTTAGTGTTATACGTTACGAAATTCGCTTTGCCATCCTTGGTGATGGTAAACGAAAAACTTGTTTCGTTCATCCATTTCATATCAGGAAACACTTTGCACGAGCTCATTCCAAGCTTAGCCAACCAAACATTCAATTCGGTAGTGGTCGCCAACGTTTTGCGTTCTTTCGAATCAGGTGTTCCTATTAATAAAGCGTCTACACTGTCTTTGGTATCTATATACGAATACGTATCGCTTCCTTTCAACCACATCAATTGTTTTAGTTTTGCAGGAGCCAAACTTGTTTTCTGTTTGATGATTGCTTCTTCCATGGTAAGCAATTTCGACTGAGCAACCGACACTTGTATCATCCATACAAGCGAACAAATAATGAGTAAATGTTTTTTCATAAACTATCCTAAATTTAATCTTCGTTGAATATTATTATGGGCAATGGTTTTACAAGCTGCTGTTTATTTTATCATCGCACCGTTATTCGCATCCTTCTTTGTTGGCGACACAAAACTTAATTCTCCCTTTTCGTTTTCCGAACACAATATCATCCCTCTGCTCTCAATTCCTTTCAGCATGCGTGGAGCAAGATTCACCAGTATACTCACCTGTTGACCAACAATGTCTTCGGGTTTATAATAAGCAGCAATGCCCGAAACAACAGTGCGTATGTCAATACCGGTGTCCACTTTCAACTTCAAAAGTTTATCGGTTTTGGGTACACGCTCTGCTTCCAATATCGTTCCTACGCGAATATCCATTTTCGAAAAATCATCGAATGTTATTTCCGGTTTTGCACCTACTAATTCCGTTTTGTTGTTATCTTCTTCATTCATCTTTTTCGAGTCGGCTAGTTTTTGTACTTGAGCTGTCATCTGCACATCTTCTATTTTATCAAACAAAAGACTAGCATCATTTATCTTATGTCCGGCCAACAATAAATCAGTTCGTGTGGCATCGTTCCATCTCAATCCTCTGTTAAGATTTAGCATTGCACCCAATTTAGCTGAAGTGAACGGAAGAAAGGGTTCCATCAGTATTGTTAGGTTTGCACATATTTGCAACGAAAGATTCATTACCGTTTGTACTCGTTTCGCATCGGTCTTAATCACTATCCAAGGTTCGTTATCAGCCAAGTATTTATTTCCCATACGTGCAAGATTCATCAATTCTGAAAGCGCTTCGCGGAAACGATATGTTTCAATACTTGCTGCAATCTTCGCAGGGTACTTCGACATTTCTTCTAACAGCAAAATATCGTTCTTGTTATATTCAGCGGCATCAGGCACATTCCCTTCGTAATATTTCTGAGTGAGTACCAAAGTTCGGTTCACAAAATTTCCAAGTATCGCAACCAATTCATTGTTGTTCTTTGCCTGAAAATCTTTCCACGTAAAATCATTGTCTTTTGTTTCAGGAGCATTGGCACAAAGCGTGTAACGCAATACATCCTGTTTGTCTTTAAACTCCAACAAATATTCGTGCAACCACACCGCCCAATTACGCGAAGTAGAAATTTTATTTCCTTCGAGATTTAGAAATTCATTGGCAGGAACATTTTCAGGAAGCACATACGAACCTTCGGCCATAAGCATTGCCGGAAATATGATACAATGAAAAACAATATTATCTTTTCCGATAAAATGAACAAGTTTGGTTTCTTTGTCTTTCCAATAAAGTTCCCAATCAGCCGGGTTTGCATTTTTAAAAAGTTCTTTGGTAGCAGAAATATATCCAATAGGAGCATCGAACCAAACGTACAACACCTTTCCATCAGCCCCTTCTATAGGCACTTTCACTCCCCAATCCAAATCACGTGTCATGGCTCGTGGTTGTAATCCTGCATTCAACCAGCTCTTGCATTGTCCAAACACATTCGACTTCCATTCTTTGTGCGAATCGATATAAGCTTCAATCTTCGGTTGCATTTTATCCAATGGCAAAAACCAATTTTTAGTTTTTTTCAACACTGGCTTTTCTCCCGACAAGGTTGATTTAGGATTAATTAAATCAGTTGCATTAAGTGTGCTACCACAGTTTTCGCATTGATCTCCGTAAGCATTCTCGTTTCCACATTTTGGGCAAGTGCCAATAATGTAGCGGTCGGCCAAAAACTGATTCGCCTTTTCATCAAAATATTGCTCGGTTATTTCTTCTTCAAAAACACCTTTATTATAAAGTGTTTTGAAAAACTCAGAAGCCGTTTCGTGATGCGTCTTCGAGGATGTTCGAGAATAGATATCAAATGAAATTCCAAATTCGCGAAATGCATCTCCCATTATTTTATGGTATTTATCCACCACTTGCTGAGGAGTGATGCCTTCTTTCTTCGCCTTAATGGTGATAGGAACTCCATGTTCATCCGACCCACAAATAAATTTCACATCTTCGCCTTTCGAGCGCAGGTAGCGAACGTAAATATCGGCAGGTAAATAACAGCCTGCCAAATGACCTATATGTACTGGCCCATTTGCATAGGGCAATGCCGCAGTAACGGTATGTCTTTTATACTTCAATTTAATAATGATTTAAATGTAAAAAGTGGATTGTACGAAACCTCCAGTGATGTTTAACTTTTGTGTTTAATACTTTCTAACTTTGAACTTATTGTTAATTTTGCCCAAAGATAAATAAAATGACTTCACCTCCTTACTTAATAAAGGGCGACAAAATAGGAATTGTGGCTTCGGCCCGCAAAATCTCGAGAGAAGAATTAAAACCCGCTATGGATATACTCACTTCATGGGGATTGGAGGTGGTACTTGGCAAAAATTTATTTAACGAAGACCATCAGTTTTCGGGAACTGACAACGAACGTGCGGAAGATTTGCAAACAATGCTTGACGACACCTCCATCAAAGGGATTATCTTTGCACGTGGTGGTTATGGAACCGTTCGCATCATCGACTTGCTTCGATTCGATACCTTCAAAAAACATCCTAAATGGATAATTGGTTATAGCGACATCACCGTTCTGCACTCGCATATACATCAATTGGGCATTGAAACCATACATGGAACCATGCCTATTAATTTTTTAAAAAATCAAGAAGCGACAGAAACACTTCGTAAAACCTTGTTCAACGAACCATTTGATTACACCTTCGATTCTCATCCTTTTAATAGAAAAGGAACGGCTCAAGGCGAATTGATAGGAGGAAATCTCTCCTTATTAGTTGCTCTTTCAGGCAGTAGCTCCGAAATGGATACTAAAGGAAAAATTCTTTTCATTGAAGATTTGGATGAATACCTGTATCATGTTGACCGTATGATAATGAACCTAAAACGAGCAGGAAAACTAAGTGAATTAGCAGGGTTAATAGTTGGTGGCATGACAGAGATGAAAGACAATACCATCCCCTTTGGCAAATCAGCCGAAGAAATAATAATGGATGCCGTAAAAGATTATCAGTTCCCTGTTTGTTTCAAATTCCCTGCCGGACATTGCGACCGAAACCTTTCACTTATTTTAGGCAGAGAGGTCAAGATGAAAGTCGGAACTAAAGTGGAAGTAGTATATAAATAAAAAAGCCCATCTCTCTCGAAATGGGATTTTAACATCACTTTGTTTCGTATTATTTTTCGAATTTATTGTATCCTTTTGGCACCTCAAACATGGAAGGATCCATTATTTTATTAGTAATTTTTGTTACCTCAAGTCTTCCGTTTTCTTTTCCTTTTAGGTCAGTAGAAACAGACAACATTGGGAACATGTTCTTCACATCTTGAATTTGCAAAAAGTAAATCGATTGTTTTTCTTTTCTATTTAATTGACGTAATAATTTTTCGAAGAATGTATATTTACCATCCGCTAAATAATAAGTGATGATAGTTCCTTCTTCGGTATTAGTCACCACGTACTCGGTGCATTTATTCCCTTGAAGGTTCTTAACATTTGTTCCTTTTTTCACTGCGCATGTACCCTTCAACGCTGGAGATGCAGGAGATGCTTGTTCCATATACAACTTCCGCTCATGATTCAACGACTTCATAGTCTTTGCTTCCAGGTCAATTAAAAAAGTCCCTTCCACTCTATGTGACTTGGCACCAATCTCATCAATCTTTACATTATTACCTTTCACATAATATATGTAGGTAGTTGTATCAATCATTGTTGCTTTTTTGAATTCGATAACGCCTTCGAATGATTGAGAAAATGCGCTAAGCGATAATCCTGTTGCTAATACAACTGCCGCTGTAAATTTTAAAATTTCTTTTTTCATTTTATATTTTTGTTAGGTTTATTGTTTGCTCTCGACCGCTAAAATAGTAAATTTTTGCGTGAGTGCAGACATCTATCCAAAAGTTGTACCAAAATTTTATGAACAAGGACTATTTTGATTAAATTGCACTCTGTTATTTAGTTTACACAGTAGAAACTTCATTACCGCTTAAGTATGGCAGAACACAATGAAACAGGCACAAGAGGCGAAGAACTTGCCGCCAACTTCCTCATAAAAAAGGGATATCTAGTGATTGAAAAGAACTGGAGATTCAAAAACCTAGAAGCTGATATCATTGCTTTAATTGACAAAACATTGGTGGTTGCTGAAGTAAAAACACGCTCGAGCAACTATTTTGGAGAACCCGAAAGTTTTGTGAACAAACAAAAACAGAAGAATCTTATCAAAACAGCTCACGAATACATCATTCGAAACAACCTAGATGTGGATGTTCGGTTCGACATTATCTCCATTGTTATTGGGAATAACCAAATGAAGATAAATCACATCGAAGATGCGTTCTCTAGCACACATTAGTGAGCCATTCGCGTTTTATTCCTCTTAATTCATAGGCTTTGACTATCTTTGCAAAAAAATTACAACATGGCAAAAGAATTTAAACGCAAAGGAGAAAAGGATTTCAAAGCAAAGAAATCATTCGGTGCGAAGAGAGTTAAAGATAGCGACAACTTTAAAAAACCTTTTTCAAAAGACAATTTTGAGTCGAGAGATTCAGAAGATACTAAACGTAAAGACGAAGGAGACTTTAAAGAAAAGGATACTAAAAAATTCAAAAAATCGTTCTCCGAAAAAAGTAGCAAACCTTCTTTCGAACGCTATCGCGATGAATCGCGCCCTTCCGATTTTGGAACTGCAAAGAGAAGAAGCTCGAGTGATGAAGGTGGATACAAAAGAAAACCTTCGGGAAGTAAACCATTTGCTAAAAAGAAATTTGAAGAATCGAGCGATAGAGGCCCATCAAAAGATTATACTGAAAGCAAATCACCTAGGTCGTTCAAAAAACCATTTGCTGATAAAGCGAAGCCGTTTACTAAATCCAAATCTTTCGCGAATCCAAATGATTTGGACGAATCTGATTTTGATTACGGAAAACCTAAAGCTGATTTTGATAGCGAAAGAGGAAGGGCTTTCAAGAAAAAACCTTACGAACGCAAAACCTATTCAACAGCAAAAACGGTTAAATCGAAACCTCAGCGTGAAGAAGATGATGGTTTGATTCGGTTGAACAAATACATTTCAAATGCAGGAATTTGTTCACGTAGAGAAGCTGACGACTTGATATCATCAGGGGTGGTGCAAGTGAACGGAAAAACCATCACCGAAATGGGATTCCGTGTAAAGCCTACTGATATTGTAAAATACGGTGGACAAACATTGAAAAAAGAAAGAATGGTTTATTTGATACTTAATAAACCTAAAGATTATATTACCACTTTTGACGACCCTCAAAAACGAAAAACAGTTCTTGAATTGGTTCAAGGTGCATGTAAAGAAAGGATTTACCCTGTAGGTAGATTGGATAGAGCAACAACGGGATTGCTTATGTTTACCAATGATGGAGAACTCACCAAAAAACTGACGCACCCTAAATACGGTGTACGAAAAATTTATCACGTTGAGTTAGATAAACCGTTAAAGAGACAAGATTTAGATCAAATTGCCGAAGGCCTAGAACTTGAAGATGGCCCTATAAAAGTAGATGTAGTAACATACGTGGGTGATGGTGCGGATAAAGCATCGGTTGGAGTAGAAATTCATTCTGGGAAAAATCGAATAGTTCGTAGAATATTCGAACACATGGGATATAATGTTAGGAAGCTTGATAGAGTAATGTTTGGTTCGCTTACCAAGAAAGACTTACCGAGGGGCAGATGGCGCTTGTTGACCGAAGCTGAAATTGGGATGCTGAAAATGATCAGCACAGAATAGTTAAATAAAAAAGGTTCAACAAAATGTTGAACCTTTTTTATTACTTCACTTTTATTTAGCTTTATTCAAACCTAATAATTCCTTTACTGCATTATTGGCGTTAATAAATCCACCTGAAATACAGAGTTCCTTAATTTTCTTTTTCCCACGTTTCACTCCAGGAACTTTTACCTTTTGATTACAGGTCACAACCGACTTCATTAAGATGTCTCTCACTTCATTTGATTTCAATTCAGGAAAGTACTCGCGAATGATAGCGGCTACTCCAGCAGCACAAGGTGCAGCCATACTAGTACCCGATTCGCTCGCATATTTATTATCAGGTATGGTTGAATATATATCAACACCTGGAGCAAACAAATCTACTTCGTTACTTCCATAGTTAGAAAATGAACCAATCATTGTTTTTCCGCGTTCAGATGCATTTGCACCTACACTCAACCAATTGCTCGCTATCTCGCCATTTTGTAGATGTCGGTTGGGGAACGATAATTCCTTGTTGTTATCTTTCGATTCGTTACCTGCAGCGTGCACAATGAGAACATCCTTCGATTCAGCGTATTTCACCGCTTCGTCAACCGCTTTTTTATCAGGCGAATAATATTTACCAAAACTCATGTTTATAATTTTAGCTCCATTATCGACAGCATAACGAATGGAGTTGGCAATGTCTTTATCTCTTTCATCTCCACTAGGCACAGCGCGGATAATCATTATTTTCACGTTGTCGGCAATTCCTTTTATCCCGATTGAATTTGTTCTGATGGCCGCAATTATTCCCGACACATGTGTTCCGTGCATTGCATCAGGGCCCTGAATGTGATTGTTTCCATAATAACGTTCGTTCACATTATTTACTTCATCACCTACTATATAAGTCCTAATAGAGTCGGCATTCATTCGGTTGTTCTTTACTTCATTCTCCAATTGGTCCTTTGCTTCCTTCACTTGGCTTTCCAGCTCTTCTGCTTTTATCCCAAATGCAAATGCCAACTTCAATCCCTTTTTCATTCGTTTTTCGGTTGAGCTTTTAGGAGTGTATTTATTAAGACCTACTTTGTCAAGTTTGCCATTGTTCTCCTTCTTTACATTATCAAGATAAGTAGAAATCATGGCAACACTCATTAGCTCTTGTTCGGCAAGTTGTTGCTCTTTATTAAATGCAGTTCGTATTTTTTTATATTCAACAAACTCAGTGGCGTCATTCAATGAAAGCTTAGTAGTATCTAGCTTATCGAATTTTTTGGATTGCCTTTGATATATCCTTGCAAGTTCAGTGGCCTCATGATCAATGTCGCCATTTTTTCCTCCTAAAAAACTCCAACCATGCACATCATCAATGTATCCGTTATGGTCATCATCAATTCCATTATCAGGTATCTCAGCGGTATTCGTCCAGATAGCATCTTTTAAATCCTCATGATTTGGGTCTACTCCACTATCAATTACAGCAACCACAACCGTTTTCGATTTCTTATCTTTTAGAAGTTTATACGCTTCTTCAGACCCCACACCATATACTTTGTCTGTGGATGGATTCAGCGTTTGCCAATTGTCTGGCTTTTTCTTTTGACCAAAAGAAACCGAACTAAGGCAGATGAATACGAATAATAAATGCTTTCTCATATTGAAAAAATTTTAATTTGCGAAAATAGGATTTTAATTAATTATAAATTATTCGAAAGAAACAATTCAATGAATAAATAGGAAGAATGGAAATAAAGGTGGATGGGTGGAAATAAAAAAGGCTCCTGCAAATTATTTATGCAGGAGCCTTTTCATTAAACGAGTAGCTTAACAAAATTCGTTATAAGCTGATTTCAAGTTTTCAGCAATCATTTCTGCGCTACGACCTTCGATGTGATGACGTTCGATAAAATGAACTAAATTACCATCTTTGAACAAGGCAAACGCTGGTGATGAAGGAGGAAATGGAGCAAAGTGCTTACGCGCTTCGGCCACTGCATCCGTATCGAAACCTGCAAATACGGTAGTGATTTTATCTGGACGTTTAGCTCCTGATAACGATAACTTAGCTCCTGGACGAGCAGCTCCTGCTGCACAACCACATACTGAATTTACAACTACCAAGGTAGTTCCTTTTGCTTCAATGGCTGATTTTACTTCTTCTGGATTTGATAATGATTCGAAACCAACTTGAGTTAACTCTGCTATCATTGGTTTTACTATACTTTCTGGATACATGATTTTTTTATTTTGATTTATTATTATTTATTTTCAATACAAAGGTACAAACTTTTACGCTCTCTTCATTAAATTGAATTGACTCCTAACATCAAAACAGGATTTTCAAGGTTATGTTTCAATGTTTTTAAAAATGCAGCACCCAATGCTCCATCCACCACTCTATGGTCGCACGACAAAGTTACCTTCATCACGTTACCCACAACGATTTGTCCGTTTTTTACCAATGGCACTTGTTTTATTCCTCCTACTGCAAGTATGCAAGCATCAGGCGGATTGATGATGGCAGTGAATTCATCAATCCCGAACATGCCTAGATTAGAAATGGTAAAGGTATTGCCTTCCCAATCGCTTGGTTGAAGTTTCTTTTCTTTTGCTTTTACCACATAATTCCTTACTTCGGTGGCTATCTGTGTCAACGTTTTACCATCGGCAAATCGAATAACGGGTACCAATAAACCTTCTTCCACTGCCACAGCCACACCTATATGGATGTGATGATTGTATCTTATTTTATCGCCTAACCACGATGAGTTTACTTTAGGATGTAACCGTAAACTAGCTGAAACAGCTTTTACTACTAGGTCGTTGAAAGATATTTTTAATCCAGCAACAGTATTAATTGCATCACGGGCTTTCATCAATTCGTCCATTTCTATTTCCATTGTCAAGTAGAAATGAGGAGCCGTAAATTTACTTTCTGCCAATCTACGTGCAATGGTTTTACGCATTTGCGAAACCGTTTCTTCGGTATAACTTTCTACACCCACAAAAGCAGGAGCGCTGTTGCCGTTCGATTTATAATTATCTATGTCGCGCTTTATTATTCTTCCTCCATCACCACTGCCCTTTACGGCATCAATGTTTATTCCTTTTTCATCTGCAAGTTTTTTTGCAAGCGGAGAAACTTTTTGACGACCATCGTTTACGCTAGAGGTTGGTGAATGTACCACAGGTGTCGAAACTTGAACAGGCTCTGCTTTGGCTACCGGTTTTGGCTCCTCTGCTTTTTCAATTGGTTTCACTTCTTCTTTTACCGAAGCTCCTTTTTTTGCCTCCTCGGCTAATATTGCCGAAACATCTTCGCCTGCATTACCAAGGATAGCAAGGATAGAATCGACAGGGGCTCCTTTGCCTTTCTCCACACCAATGTATAACAACACTCCGTTTTGAAATGATTCGAATTCCATGGTGGCTTTGTCGGTTTCAATATCGGCAAGCAACTCACCCGATTTCACCTTATCACCCACTTTTTTATGCCATGCTGCTACCACTCCTTCGGTCATGGTATCCGACAGTTTGGGCATTCTTACTACTTCAGCCATCTAACTTATTTATATATACGGTTAAAAATAATTATTCTATAATGTATGGATAATCGGTCTGAACATACACATCTTGGTAAAGTTCATCAGTCGTTGGGAATGGAGATTCTTCGGCAAACTTCACCGACTCCGCCACGATATCTTCCACCTTTTTCTCAATGTTTTCTATGTCGGTTTCGGTAGCCCAATTGTTTTGTTTGATGGTGTCGAGCACTTTTTCTATTGGGTCTTGGCTTTGATATTCTTTCACCTCATCTTTGGTTCTATAGGTTTGCGCATCGCTCATGGAGTGGCCTTTGTAACGATAGGTTTTCATCTCGAGCAAACTTGGCCCATCACCCTTACGAGCTCTTGCTACGGCTTCTTCTATGGCTTCGTGCACAGCCTCACAGGTCATTCCATCCACTGCTTTCGAAGGCATTTCGTATCCTAATCCTATTTTATATAAATCATGCACATTGGAGGTTCTTTCTACGGAAGTTCCCATTGCATAGTTATTGTTTTCGATGATGAATATTACTGGTAATTTCCAAAGCATGGCCATGTTGAAGGCTTCGTGCAAGGCTCCTTGACGTACTGCTCCATCGCCCATGTAACATAGGGTAACGTTGGTATTGCCATTGTACTTATCGGCAAAAGCAATGCCTGCGCCCAAAGGAATTTGTGCACCTACAATGCCATGTCCTCCAAAGAAGTTAAACTCCTTGGAAAAAATATGCATAGAACCTCCTTTGCCTTTGCAACAACCGGTAACTTTTGCAAACATTTCGGCCATGATGTATTTAGGGTGCAAACCTCTGCCAATGGGATGTGCATGGCAACGGTAAGCGGTTATTACTCGGTCGTCTTTTTTCAAAACCGATTCGGAACCAGCAACCAATGCTTCTTGTCCGATGTATAAGTGACAGAATCCACGTATTTTTTGTTGAATATAAAGTTGACCTGTTTTTTCTTCAAACTTCCGCATCAACAACATCGATTCGAACCATTTTAAATAGGTTTCTCGACTGAATTTAACCGATGCTTTCGCTTCTGTTTTACTCACTTTTTTTTCTTTTGTTATCACTTTGTCCATTCTGGTTTATTTAGAGGGGCAAATTTACTATAAAATATTAATACCAATTGCTATTAACTTTCGTTAAGGCTATTTCTTCAATTCCTCGGCTTTGAACATAAAAGGAAGCAAATCGGCAATGCTATTGATAATTCTTATTTTCCCTTGTTCGCCCTGAAGCAGTATGCGTATGTTCTTATGATGTCTTATTTCGTATTCGCTCATGCTCTGCCTACATGCGCCACAAGGCGAAAGAGGCTGGTCGACTAAAAACTGTTTTGATTTGCAAGTGATGGCAATGGTTTTGATGGCGGCATCGGGGTAATTGGCACCTGCCGAAAAAATAGCCACCCGCTCGGCACATAAACCACTAGGGAAAGCCACGTTTTCTTGATTGTTGCCAGTAACCACCACACCATTGTCTAAAAGCAAGGCGGCACCTACGCTAAATTGAGAATACGGAGCATAAGCCATAGCGCAAGCAATGCGTGCTTTTTGAAGCAAGTTTTGCTCTTCGACCGATAGTTCGTTTTCGTGTTCTACCTCGGCATAATTTATTTTCAGTTCTATGTTTTCCATACTTATTTTGTATCAATGAACATCAAATATACTGGATTTGTTCATTACTTGTGAAGTTATAAGATTTTTTGGCAAAGAATCTGGAGTTTAAGATTACCGCGAAGGCAGAAAGACGCAAAGGTTCATAAAAAGGTAATAGGCAATAGCGAATAGTGATTAGGAATGTAGAATTCAAAACTTTTCACCACTAAGGCACAAAGAAACACTAAGGCTATACCTATATATATGAGAAAAAGGAGGGAAAATGGGGATGGAGGAAAAGTAAAAAGCTAGACATGCGATAAGAAATGACTACGTGTAACAAGAAATCACCACGTGTGACGAGAAATCGCCACGTGTAACGAGAAATCGCCACGTGTAACAAGAAATCGCTACGTGTGACGAGAAATCGCTACGTGTGACGAGAAATCGCTACGTGTGACGAGAAATCGCCACGTGTGACGAGAAATCACCACGTGT
>CAIWDF010000152.1 GCA_903911435.1 uncultured Bacteroidota bacterium | reverse complement strand
TTTTATCTCTGCATTAGTGCCTGGCTCTTGACGCATAAAATTGTTTGCCGGAAAACCAATGATGGTGAAATTTTTGTCTTTGTATTTTTCAAAAAGTTTTTCCAAATCTTCGTATTGTGGTGTATGTCCACATTTCGAAGCTGTGTTAACGATTAATACTTTTTTGCCTTTAAGACTAGAAAACGAAAAATCTTTTCCGTCAATTGTTTTTGATTTTAAATCGTAAAACCCCGATTGAGCTTTGGTTGAAGTTGAAATAATTGTTGTCATAATGATTGCGATTAAGGAGATAAGTGGTTTCATAGTTTAATTAATTATTAGATTGAGGTGCAAAGGTAATAAAAGTAGTTGCTCTATTTCATATTCCATGCGAATGTTGAAAGAAAATGCGAGGGCAGCTTCAATATTAGTATATTCGCATCGTTCAAAAAGACTAACAACAGAGAGTTTAACAACAACAACAAGACATGATAAGAGTAATATTAACCAGCGGAAAAGACCATAGTTTGCACCGTTTTCATCCTTGGGTGTTTTCGGGAGCCATAAAAAAATTTACTGGAGATGTAAAAGAAGGGGAAGTAGTGGAAGTGTTTTCGGCACAAAACGAATTCCTTGGAATGGGTCATTTCCAGATAGGTTCCATTGCTGTTCGATTGTTTTCGTTTACTCCCGTTGTTCCAGATTTTGAATATTGGAAAAGCAAATTACAAGCTGCTTATAATTTCAGAAAACAACTGAACTTAGTCGACAACCCTGCTACCAATTGTTACCGTTTGTGTTTTGGCGAAGGTGATGGATTGCCCGGTTTTATCATTGATTTTTACAATGGCACAGCCGTGTTTCAGTTTCACTCCATTGGTTTATACCTCATTCGTCAGGAATTTGTAAAAGCACTGCAAGAAATATACGGTGATAAACTAAATGCAGTGTACGACAAGAGCGAGGAGACTATGCCCAAGCAGGCACCCATTAAAGCTACCAATGGTTACCTTTGGAAACGAGAGGAAACAACTATTGAAACCATTGCTCTGGAAAACAACAATCAATTCTTGGTAGATTGGGAAGGCGGACAAAAAACAGGGTTCTTCCTCGATCAGCGCGAAAATAGAGCCTTACTTGGACATTATTCCAATAACAAAACTGTCCTCAATACCTTTTGTTATACAGGTGGATTTTCGGTGTATGCAGCCAATGGAGGTGCTCGTGAAGTACATTCAACCGATGTTTCGAAAAAAGCAATTGAACTCACGGATAGAAACATTGAACTCAATCATATTAAAAATCATCAATCGTTTACCATCGACACCTTCGAATTTCTAAAGAATCGAGAAAATACTTACGACATCATTGTACTCGATCCTCCTGCATTTGCCAAACATCAAAACGTGAAGCACAATGCCATCATGGGATATAAACGATTGAACTATGAAGCCATCAAACAAATAAAATCAGGAGGATTGCTATTCACGTTCTCGTGTTCGCAAGTTGTGGATAAAAACACATTCAACTCCACAGTTATGGCAGCAGCAATTGAAGCAGGTAGAAATGTAAGGGTGCTTCATCATTTATCGCAACCGCCCGACCACTGTGTCAACATTTTTCATCCCGAAGGAGAATACCTAAAAGGCTTGGTAGTACACATTGAATAAGCAGTTGACAAAACTGATAAAAGTTAGTATTTTTTGTAAATAAATAAATCCTATGTTTGCGTTCGTATGATTGTTGATTAGATAATGATTAAGTGTATTCATTCATTTAATTAGAATGATAACACACATAATTTTTAAATTAACATTTACTTAAAATCACAAGTGTAGTTTTGGAACGAAAAAGAAATACGCAAGCTAAAGTGAGTGAGATGTTGGGGGTTGAAGCCGAAAAAATTATTGCAGCAACCCATCCGATAGACGTCATGGATTTAAAGGAACTTAAATCGGAGTACTTAAAACTACACCAATCGAACAAGGAACTTTTCGAAAGCTTTCGATGTGCTGCCTCTATTCAACAAGGTTTGCTTCCTCAACAACGTCATTTCGACCGATTGTTTTCCGACTACTTTGTGCTATACGACCCGCAAAATATCATCAGTGGAGATTTTTACTGGATTGGAAACAATGATGGGATATTGTATTTTGCAGTGTCGGATTGTACTGGACATGGGATAAGCGGTGCCATGCTTTCGGTGCTTGGAATCTCTTTCCTCAATTACGTTGTTTATTCAAAAGACTATACTTCGTTGAGTGATATTCTTTGCGAATTGGACCAAAAATGGTTAGAAACATTCCACATTTATGCTGACGAAGAAAAAGACAATAACTGGATGGAAATGTCGCTGTGCTCGTTCGACCCGAAAACTAGAATATTGAAATTTGCTGGTGCTCGAAACAAAGTGGTGGTGATAAGCCAAGAGGGCGAACAAGTGCTGTATGGCGAGCGTTACCCCATTGGTGGTTGGCAAATAGAAAAGGAACGCACCTATCACCAACAAGAATTAATAGTACCCGAAAACAGCATGGTTTATCTTTCTACAGATGGATACAAAGACCAAATAGGAGGCCCGAAAGACAAGACCTTTAAGGAACGAAAAATGCGCGAGTACCTCAACGAACTTTATTACCTACCTGCAAAAAACCAGAAAGCATTTCTCACCATTGCTTTTAACGAATGGAGAGGCGACAATGTTCAAACCGATGATGTTTGTTTGCTTGGTGTTCGGTTATAGTTAATTTATTCTGATAGTTTTCATTTTAATAGTGAGACAACTACTAATTATTGGTGAGAGTTAAACTCGCGCTCGCGAGGTAACGACTATAAGATTAAAGTTATTGTTCCTGCAATGATAAGTAGTGCTCCAATAGCCATTTTGAGAGTTAATACTTCCTTTAGAAAAACTACTGACAATATGATTGCAAGTGCAACGCTTAATTTGTCAACAGGTGCGACTTGTGAAACTTTCCCTAACTGTAATGCTTTGAAATAAAATACCCAAGAAAGGCCTGTTGCAATGCCTGATAAGGTAAGGAAAATCCAATTTGTTTTGGTAAGTGTTGTGGCTGATGTGATGCTACCTCTTGCATATACAATGAGCCAAGCGATAATTAAAATAACTACTGTTCGGATGGCAGTTGCCAAATCTGAATTGACATCTTTTACGCCAATTTTAGCAAAGATGGCTGTTAGTGCAGCAAACAGTGCTGATAATAGTGCGTAAGTGTACCACAAATTGATTTTGTATTTTGTTTTAAATTCTGCAGGCATGATTCGCTTATGTCTATAATTAAGTAGCCTATTGCCACAACAAACCCTTCATTTTGAATCACAAATATACACCAAATTTTAAATCCCCCCAAAACACACCTTATATATAAGTATGGTTTTACGAATTGCAGGAAAATATCCAAATGGGGTAGTTGTGGTTTAGGTTTTCTACCAAAATGACGGTTTTTGGCAAATGTAGGTTTACGCAACTGTCAAAAGTATCGTTTTTCTCGTGTTGTAGGTTTACGCAACTGCCAAAAGTAACGTTTTTCTCCTGTTGTAGGTTTATACAAGTGTCCAAAGTAACGTTTTCCTCGTGTTGTAGGTTTACGCATTTTTTGTGAAACTGATTTTTAGGAATGTGGCGAAATCGAATTATTTTCAAAAACCTGATATAAATTCACCACTACCATCTTCTATCCCCCATAAACTTCTGATTAGAATTTAGTATTTAGATTTATTTTGCTGTACGAATTTACGAATAAGTCCCGAAGCTTCGGGATAGAATTTCGTGCCTTTCTTCCTTAGAGGTAACTCTCCATTTTCCAACTTTGAACATTGAACTAACTGATAGTTCAATTCATTATTTTTTTAAAAATACTTGGCACTTGAATTATAAATAGTTTAAATTTGATGAATTATTTATGATGCCATTTTAAGCTAAGGTCGATATATCTATGATTAAAACCAGTCCATCCTTTTACTTTATCTTGATGTTTTGCCTTGTGTTTGGCAGTAGGGTGGCATGGGGTCAAAACCCCACCATCGATTCGCTTACACGCCTGCTTAAGACCTCCAAACCTGATACCTTACAAGTAAACCTACTGAATAAACTGAGTGAGGAATACGATAATAATATGGATTTGGAAAAAGCCTTGACCTATGCCAACAAAGCCCTTTCGATGGCCAAGAAAATAAACAACATCAAAGGAATGGCTAAAGCCCTTGATAACTTAGGCAATGTAAACTCCGACCAAGGGAAGAACAAAGAGGCCTTAAAAAACTATTATGCTTCGTTAGGTATTAAAAAAGAAATTGGGAACAAAAAGGAATTGGCTTATACCTATAATTTAATAGGCAACAGTGCCACAAGCAACGAAGAGGCGCTGCTTAATTATGAAGAAGCCTTAAAATTGAACACAGCTATCGGCCTTAAAAAATCGATGGCTACTAATTATAACAACATTGGTCTGGTGAATTTTAATCAAGGGAATTTCTCCATTGCATTAGACAATTACTCAAAAGCTTTAACCATCAACCAAGAACTAGGAAACAAAAAAGGGATAGCTTACGATTACGATAACATTGGGATTTGTTACGGTTTTCAGGGAAATTATCCCATTGCACTTAATAATATTTATGCTTCGCTAAAGCTCAACGAAGCCCTTGGTGATAAGAATGGAATACTGAAGAACTATAACAATATAGGAATAGTGAATCAATATCAATTGAATTATGCCGAAGCAGTGAAATACTATGGCATGTCGTTGAAACTAGCTCAGGAAATGGGCGACAAGACAAGCATGTCGAATGCTTACATCAACATTGGAAACATTAACGAAGAAAAAGGAAATTTTGATGAAGCTGTAAGGAATCAATTTTTGTCGCTTAAAATAAACGAAGAACGAGGCGACAAACTAGGCATTTCGGCCAACTACAGCAATATTGGAATAATCTACAAAAAACAAAAAAACTACAATGAAGCTTTAAAAAATTGTTTGATTGGATTGAAAATATACGAAGAACTTGGTGATAAAAACAACATTGCTAATGCTTACATCAACATTGGTGACATCTACTTAAAACAGAATAAAAATGAGGAAGCAACCGATTACTTAAAAAAGGGGCTTCAACTGGCCAAAGAAACAGGTAACAAATACCGAATAAAAGAAAGTTATAATGCAATCTCTCGTTTGGATAGTACCTTGGCCAATTGGAAATCGGCTTATGATAATAATAAGATGTATTACCTCTATCGCGATAGCTTGATAAATGAAGTGAATACAAAAAAAATTGTTGAAACACAGATGCAGTATGAGTTCAATAAGAAAGAAGATGAAAACAAATTAGCTCAAGAAAAGAAGAATGTGATTATTGCTGAAGAAAAACATCGACAACGAATCATTACCATTGCCATCAGTATCGGGTTGCTTATAGTTATTATCTTTTCGGGCTTGCTTTACAATCGATTCAAACTAACATTGAGACAAAAACATGTGATTGAATTGCAAAAAATGGAAGTGGAAGAACAAAAAGAATTAGTAGATGAAAAAAATAAACAAGTAACCGATAGTATTAATTACGCCAAACGAATTCAAACAGCACTTATGCCTTCGTTGATAAGCGTAAAACAAAACCTACCACAATCGTTTATCATTTACATCCCGAAAGATATTGTAGCTGGAGATTTTTATTGGATGGAAACAAGCTCTGCGAGCCTCACCGATGGGGAGGAACAATCGTTCTCAAAAAATATGGAACAAGAGCTTTTAAGTAAAGTCTCCTCCCCTTCGGGGAGGCCGGGAGGGGCCTCTATTTTATTCGCGGCATGCGATTGCACTGGTCATGGTGTGCCAGGGGCCTTGGTTTCTGTGGTTTGCAACAATGCCCTTACTAGAGCTGTGCGTGAGTTCAACTTGCAAGAACCAGCAGCCATACTCGACAAAACGGAAGAAATAGTAACAGAGAATTTCGCTAAAAACGACTTGGGAATAAAAGATGGAATGGATGTATCGCTTTGTTCATTGAATTTAGCTACTGGCGAAATGCAATGGGCAGGAGCTAACAATCCACTTTGGGTAGTAACTAAAAAGGAGAAAGAACAGGAAAACGAAGAATCACCGAATTCAAACGAATATCAACTTATCGAAACAAAAGCTGACAAACAACCTATAGGTAGAAATGAGAATCACCATCCATTTGCTAATAACAAATATCAGCTCGAAAAAAACGATACCATCTATTTGTTCACTGACGGATTCGCAGATCAGTTTGGAGGAGATACTGGCAAGAAGAAAATCACTCGAAAACGATTTAAAGAACTTCTCATTTCTATTCAACACCTCGACATGGAGGAACAGAAAAAAGCAATTGAAGCATATTTCT